>JALTKP010000231.1 GCA_027078075.1 Gammaproteobacteria bacterium
GCGCCTTGGTGATATTGCTAAACAGTTTAAAGACAAAACGATTATTCAAATTACGGTTTCCGGACATACAGATTCTTCGATCATTCGCGCTCGATCACAAGGTCTCTACGCAGACAACTATGTTTTATCATTGAGTCGCGCTCAAAATGTCGCTGACTATCTAAAACTATTACTAAAACTTGATGATACAAAAGTAGAAGTATCAGGGCGTGGTCCAGATGTGCCGATTGCTTCAAACGCAAATAGAAAAGGCCGTGCGACTAATCGCCGTGTTGAATTAGTCATACGTGTTGCGGATGTGGTTAAAGCCGTACCGGTAAAAGAAGTTGTGAAAGAACAGCCTAAGGCTATTGTTAATGGCTTTACATTGGAAAGTGCCGTTAAAAAAGCCTTGGCATCAAACCCGGATGTTCTTATTCAAGTGAATGAACGACTTTCACGAAATGAAGAAGTGGAAAGAGCCAGGGCCGGCTATTTACCAACTTTGGATTTGAATGCCGGCATTGGTTCTGAACGTAGTCGCAATTCATCAACGCGTGCACGTGGTGAAAAGTATCGAACCTTAACGCGTCAGGAAGGTTCTATTAGTGCACGACAAATGTTGTTTGATGGGTTTGCAACCAAGAATGAAGTAGAGAGACAAAAGGCTCGGGTTTCCTCAACTGCATATACTGTGCAAGGTGTTGCTGAAAATACAGCATTAGATGCAGCTGAAGCCTATTTGAATTTATTGCGTAATGATACGTTATTAAAGCTCGCACAAGAGAATCTGGATGCGCATCAACGTACCTATGACCAAATTAAAATCCGCAGTGATGCCGGTGTGGGCAGACGTGCAGATTTAGAGCAAATTAGTGGTCGTCTTGCATTAGCTAACTCAAATTTAATTGCTGCACAAAGTAATTATGATGATGGTTTAACAACCTATATTAAAGTTATTGGTGAAGTCCCAGATGGCACGCCAATTAAGCCTGAAAAAGTGCAAGAAGGTATTCCTGTCAGTAAAGAAGATGCGATTAAACAAGCAATCGATAAGCACCCAACATTAAAGTCGGCTGTCGCCGATGTTGAAGCAGCAATGGCACAACATCGCGCCTCTCGAAATACATTTTATCCACGCTTTGATTTAGAGTTGTCTCAGAGTTGGAATAATGATCTTGATGGTCAGCTTGGTACAAATAATGACAGTCAAGCGATGATTCGTATGCGTTATAACCTGTTAAACGGTGGCGGTGATGCTGCACGTAAGCGTCAGACAGCGCATTTGATTGATGAAGCAAAAGAAGTTAGAAATCGTACTCATCGCCAAGTGAAGGAAACCATGCGTCTTTCATGGAATGCCTTTGATGCGACTGAACGTCAGCTGGTGTATTTAGACCAGCATGTTAAAGCGACTATTCGTACGCGCGATGCATACCAGAAGCAATTTAATATTGGTCAGCGAACCTTGTTAGATTTATTGAACGCTGAAAATGAATTATTTCAGGCGAAACAATCTTATATTAGCGCAGACTTCGATAATCTCTTTGCTCGTTACCGTATCTTAAATGCTGAAGGTCAGTTGTTGAAAACGCTGAATATTGCATTACCAGAAGAAGCGCTGATAAAAGAAGAATAATTTTAACAAAAAATCACGGAAAATCTTTATAAGTTGGTTCATCCTCAAGACCAATCTTTTTCCTTGATGTAATTGCTAAAGAGGCTAGCCATGCGCCAATTAGCAGCCCGGTACAACGCAACAAGTTTACAATAAGCGGGCTTAAATTATCGGCTATTGAGGGTCCCCCTGCATATTCAGCAATAAAATCTTCATTGATAGCCCCTGAGAAAAACAACAGGATAATCGCCGAGATTATAAAGACCACTGTCCATGAGGCTAGCTGGCTTTTAGTCAATGCCCAGTTAAGACGGAAAATTATCGCACCCAGTACGCAACTCAATATAACTTCTATAATTAGTATTTTAAGCATATAAATACCATAACACATTAATTCCCGCCACTGCTGGACAGTTACCATCACTTGGGTGGATACTAGTTAGGTACCCGTCAATGCGTAATAAGGAAGCCATGAAGATGTCCATAAAAAAAGTCGTCATCGTTATCATAGTGCTGCTATCAATACTTGCTATTACCTTATTCTGGCGAGGTAGTCATAACGAAAATGATGCATCGATATTGCGGCTCTACGGTAATATTGATATCCGTGAGGCGCAGCTAACTTTTAATAGTAGTGAGCACATTGCAAAAATAAATGTGCAGGAAGGGGACTCCGTCAAGAAAGGGCAGTTACTCGCACATCTACACACTGAATTACTTGAAGCTCAATTAGCTGAGGCTGAAGCGGCATTACTTGCACAAAAACAGGTCGTTAATAAGCTAGAAGCCGGCAACCGCAAGGAAGATATTCTCAAAGCGCAGGCCGAACTCGATGCTGCACGCGCTAGAGCAAAAGCTGCTCTCGACAGTTATAGACGCAAATCGGCACTCTTAAAGAAAAGACTTAGCTCACCGGATGATGTAGAAAATGCCCGCTCACTGGCAGACGCTGCCGATGCACAAATGGCGGCAGCAATACAAACACTGGCATTATTGAAAGCCGGTCCGCGTCAGGAAGATATTGCTCAGGCACGGGCATTATTAATGGCACGTGAAGCAGGCGTAGCACTTGCTCGACAGCGTCTGGAAGACACCAATCTTTATGCGCCCGCAGACGGTGTTATTCGTAACCGTATTTTAGAAGTAGGGGATATGGCATCACCGCAAACACCGGTACTGACGTTGACGTTTGTTAATCCGGTCTGGGTTCGGGCTTATGCACCTGAAACAAAACTCGGTAAGTTGGCACCGGGCATGTCAGTGGACGTAACAACCGACAGTTTCCCGGACAAAGTTTATAAAGGCTGGATTGGTTTTATATCACCCACAGCGGAGTTCACTCCCAAGAATGTAGAAACACCGGAATTACGTACTCGCCTTGTTTATCAGGTACGGGTTTATACCTGTAATGCACAGAATGAATTACGTCTGGGCATGCCGGCTACAGTGATCATTCCGCTTAATCAGGCAACACCTGAATCCGGTTATACCACGCCAGATTGTTCCAAGCAGGGTAGTCATTGAGGTGAGCAGTACGGCAGCACTCGTCTTCGAGTCTGTTAGCAAGTCCTTTGTCGCCGGTAAAATGAACACTCAGGCATTGGATGCTGTTAGCACTCAAGCACAAACCGGTCGCGTCACCGGTCTTATCGGTCCTGATGGTGCAGGAAAAACAACCTTAATGCGGCTTGCCGCTGGCTTGCTTCACCCGGATGCTGGCAGCATAACGGTTCTGGGCATCGATGTTGTTCAACAACCGTTGCTGGTGCAATCATCTGTTGGTTATATGCCGCAGCGTTTTGGTCTGTATGAAGATTTAAGCGTACAGGAAAATCTGGATCTGTATGCTGACTTGCAGGGCGTTGAAAAAGATCAACGTGCTGCGCGTTACCACGAATTAATGCACATGACCGGTCTTGCACCTTTTACAAAAAGACTGGCGGGCAGACTCTCCGGCGGCATGAAACAAAAACTTGGTTTAGCTTGCACACTTGTCAGACCACCGCGCTTGTTATTATTAGATGAACCAACGGTGGGTGTCGATCC
>JALTKP010000232.1 GCA_027078075.1 Gammaproteobacteria bacterium
ATGGTTTACACAAACGATGATCCGATTATTGCCAAACGGCTTGAAGATATCGGTTGTGTTGCTGTAATGCCGTTAGCCGCACCGATTGGTTCAGGTTTAGGTATTCAAAATCCAAACAATATTCGCACTATTGTTGAAAATGCGAGTGTGCCTATTTTAGTCGATGCGGGTGTCGGCACAGCATCAGATGCGGCTGCTGCGATGGAACTCGGTTGTGATGGTGTGTTAATGAATACAGCGATTGCCGGAGCACAGAAACCAATTTTAATGGCATCTGCCATGAAGAAAGGGATTGAAGCGGGACGCGAAGCCTATCTTGCTGGGCGTATCCCTCGTAAACGTTTTGCGAGTGCCTCTTCGCCAATTGATGGCACCTTCTTTTAATTTTTAATGGCTGCTTAATAAATTAAGAATAGTTAATTTTTTGCTTTAACTGCGCTAGTGCACATGGAAGTGCCGGTGTCGTGTGGATGCAAAATGCACATTAGTAACTTTGTGCTAACACTATTGGATTCACTTGATGCCTGAACCTGAAAAAAAAACCTTCATCCGAAAAATTCGCAGCTTTGTTCGACGCGAAGGTCGTTTAACGCGTGGGCAACAGCGTGGTTTGGAAGTTATCTGGCCACAGTTTGGTATTGAGCATGATATCGGCTTATTAGATTTAGATAAAATATTTGGCCGCAGTGCGCCGCGTGTTTTAGAAATAGGTTTTGGTAATGGTGCCTCGCTTGCAGAACAAGCAAGACAACATCCTGAAATGGATTTTTTAGGTATTGAAGTACATCGACCTGGTGTAGGTAATTTATTACAGGTGATAGAGCGCGACGGTTTGTCAAACATTAGGGTTATGCAAGAAGATGCGGTTGAAATCCTGCGTGAGCAAATACCGCTTGATTCATTGGATAAAGTACAACTGTTCTTTCCCGATCCATGGCATAAAAAGAAGCATCATAAACGGCGTATTGTGCAATTAGAATTTGCTGCGTTGTTACATGCGCGTTTAAAGCAAGCGGGTATTTTCCATATGGCAACGGACTGGCAGCATTACGCCGAGCATATGTTAGAGATAATGAATGCAGCACCGGGTTACAGAAATATTTCAGAAACCAATGATTATGTACCACGTCCAGAAGATCGTCCGCTGACTAAGTTTGAACAACGTGGTCATCGTTTAGGACATGGGGTTTGGGATTTAATGTATGAAAAAAGATTTAGTTTTTAGTCTAGCGTAGAACGAGTTTATACATTCATTTTATTCCATGCATCTAACGCTGCAACTTTGTATGCCTCTGCCAATGTTGGGTAGTTAAAAACATTATCAATAAAGTAATCGAGTGTTCCACCTAAAACTAATGCGGCCTGTCCAATATGAATAAGTTCGGTCGATCCTTCACCGATAATATGTACACCTAATACTTTTTTATTTTCAAGACTAAAGAGTATTTTTAAAATACCTTCACTCAGCCCCATTATCTGGCCACGTGCAGTTTCGCGTAAACGTGCCACACCAATTTCATAGGCGATATCATTTTTACGTAGTTCTTGTTCGGTTGCGCCGACCATACTAATTTCAGGCACCGCATAAATACCGAAGGGGAAATTTTTCGCCATATTGGTATCAGAGCCATTAAAAGCATGGCTTGCTGCAAGCCGACCTTGTTCCATTGAGGTAGAAGCAAGGCTTGGGAAACCAATGACATCACCCGCAGCATATATATGCGGCACATTGGTTTGGAAATTTTCATTGACGTTAATGAGGCGTCGATCATCTACTTCGATGCCCGCTTTGTCTGGCTGTAATGCCCATGTTGAACCGATGCGACCCGCTGCAAATAACACCATGTCAGCGCTGAGCCGTTTACCGCTTTTGGTAGTAACAAGAACGTGTTCGTTATCACAGGTTTCAATCGTATCGACATTTTCGCCAAGTCGAATTGAAATACCACGATCACGTAATGAATGAGTTAGTTCGTCAACAATTTCTGAATCAAGAAAACCAAGCATGGAATCACGACCATCCAGCAGAGTAACTTTGGTATCAAGTGTGCTGAAAATAGAGGCGTATTCGACGCCGATAACACCTGCACCGACCACCACTAAACTTGTTGGCATACGCTTGATGCGTAAAATGCCGTCACTATCAAAAACATGCTCATCATCAAAAGGAATGCCTTCAGGACGAATAGGGCGGCTACCAACGGCAATCAGGAAGTAATCGCTACGATATTGTTCAGCTACGCCGTTATCATTTTCGATGGATATCGTATGGTCATCAACGAAGGTTGCTGTACCTTCGATAATATCGACACCATTGCGTGACAATTGGTTTTGAATAACTTCAGTTTCATGTTGCAGGGTAATGTGTAAACGCTGCATAAGATCATCAATGGTGAGGTTAGTTTTTAAACGGTAATTCTGACCGTATAAACCACGTTGATCCCAGCCACTTAGGTATAGCGCTGCCTCGCGGAGAGTTTTACTTGGAATGGTGCCAGTGTGGACTGAAACGCCTCCCAGCATCGATTTGCGATCAACGATCGCCGCTCGTTTACCGAGTTTAGCCGCTTGAATCGCGGCACGTTGACCGGCTGGTCCACTACCAATCACAATAAAATCATACGCTTGCATGAAACTCTCCTTGTTGTTGCCGTATAGCTGCGGCAATCTATATTGCTGCTATCGGTAGATCTATGATTTTCTTTAAGATTTACTCATTACCGCTGCGAATATCAATACTTTTTAAACTGCCATCAGTGTCGGTTTGAATAGCGAATTCAATTGGCTGGCAGCAAACATAGCAATCTTCTATATAGCTTTGATCGCCAGCAGAACAGTCAATGGTCGTTTCAAATTCTTCACCACAATAGGGGCAACTGATTGAACGTGTTTCGATCATGACTCCTCCTCTAAGAAAATGGCAATGAGATCATTGAGAAAATGCCAGCCATGTTCAGTCGGCTGTATGGTTGATAGGTCATGGGTCAGTAATTGGCGTTGTTCGGCAAGATCTAATGCCTTTGAAATTTGATGAATAGGCAAGCCGGTTCGTTCGGCAAACAGTGTTTTAGAAAAGCCCTGTTTTAATCGTAAGGTATTCATCATGAATTCGAATGCAACATCTTGTCGGCTCAGTACTGAAGTACCAGAGATATGCTCTTTTGTTTTGGCTGCAGCGAGATACTTATCAGGATGTTTATGTTTCCAGCTTCGAGTAATATTTTGTTCCGCAGCACTACTTATTTTTGCATGTGCCCCTGCACCAATGCCGAGGTAGTCACCAAATTGCCAATAATTTAGATTGTGCTGGCATTGCTTACCTGCTTTAGCATGGGCTGAAATTTCATAGTGACCATAGCCAGCATCAGCAAGCAGGTTTTCGCATTGCTCTTGAATTGACCAGCTGGTTTCATCTTCAGGTAACACAGGAGGGCTATGGTGGAATAAGGTATTAGGTTCAATGGTGAGTTGGTAATGTGAAATATGGCTGGGTGATAAAGCAATTGCTTGTTTTATATCTGCCATTGCAGTTTGTGTGGTTTGTCCCGGCAGCCCAAACATAAGATCTAAATTAAAGTTATCAAAGCCAGCAGCATGGGCTGATTCAGCTGC
>JALTKP010000233.1:0-1136 GCA_027078075.1 Gammaproteobacteria bacterium
ACGAATAACCAGAAGAAATTGAGCCATATTCTCCAGCAAATGGCACAAAGACGCAAAGCAGGATATTATGAACCTAATCATACCGACTTTTTGAGCTTATGAACTTATTCCGCCTGATTATTATTGTCCTCGCAGTCTGGATTGCCTACCGAATTTGGCAAAACTACCGAAGCAAGGCAAAAAAGATGACCTCATCGTCAAAATCGCAAAAAAACATACCTGATATGGTTGCCTGCGAGGTTTGTAAAATGCATATTCCTGAAAATGAAGCGCTTTACAAAGGCAAAAAAGTTTATTGTTCACAACAACATTTAGACGCAGACAACGATTCATGACAGCGTCAACAGACGACATCGAGATCAACTGGCGGCCTCTACGCCTGTTTAACCTATACCGCCTGACACTTTCAGGATTATTCCTTACCCTATTTCTCTCCGCCTCTACAATACAAACGCTGGGTAGTGAATTTCCTGCATTATTTCTATACACCATTCTAGGTTATTTAGGCTTGAGCATTCTCTATAGCTTTTCAATAAACCGACATTGGTTACCATTTCATTCACAACTTAACATTCAGGTTGTTAGCGACATTATTGCCATAACATTATTGATGCATGCCAGTGGCGGTGTCATCAGTGGACTTGGCACCTTATTATTGGTCAGTGTTGGCACAGGTAGCTTACTGACATCAAGAAAAATCGCCTTACTCTATGGTAGTTTAGCGACCATCGCGGTGCTGGCAGCTGAAAGTTACCAGTTAATACACGGCATAGAAGTCGTTACCCATTACACTCAAACGGGCATACTTGGCGCAACACTCATTACCGCCGCCCTTGCTACCAATTTTCTCGCTCGCCGTAGTGTTGAAAGTGAAGCGCTCGCGAAACAACGTAGTCTTGATCTTGCGAATTTAGAACAACTGAATGACTACATTATTCAACACATGCAAACCGGTATTCTGGTCGTTGATGTAAACAACCACGTCAGACTTATTAATGAATCAGCACGCAGACTGTTAAATATTATAAGCCCCTCTTCCTCCATGCCGCTTTCAAATATTTCCCTGGTCTTACAAGATCAATTACAAGTATGGAAAGAATCATTGGATACTCAACCGACTGTCTCCCATACACACC
>JALTKP010000233.1:1146-3603 GCA_027078075.1 Gammaproteobacteria bacterium
TCAACTATTAGGTGAATCGCCCAATCTTGATACAGCTGATATTCGTCTTACTCAAATTATTGCTGATCACACCAAACGCGTTAACGGTATTATTGAAAATGTCATGCGTCTTAGCCGCCGTGATCGGGCAGAACCTGTTTTATTCAATCTCCTTGAATGGTTAGATGGGTTTACTGATGACTTTTTTCGAAGCGAACAAATTGATAACGCTGACCTTGAAATAGATCCAACAAGCAAAGCACTGGAAGTTCGCATGGATCCGAGCCAACTACACCAAGTCGTCTGGAATCTTGTCCGCAACGGCTTACGGCATAGCAGTGATTACGAGGGGCACCCAAAAGTCATTTTAAAGACGGGTATCCCTGACAATGAAAAAAAACCCTATTTAGACATTGTCGATCACGGCCCTGGTATTAGTCCTGAACAAACACTCCATATTTTTGAGCCTTTTTACACAACTGAAAGTTCCGGTGTCGGTTTAGGGCTTTACATTGCTCGTGAACTTTGTGAGGGTAACCAGGCTAGACTAGACTATATAAAAATATCAAAAGAAAATGGCGGCGGCAGTTGCTTTAGAATTACCTTTGCCGACCCAAGACGAAAACAACAACAAATAACTTAAATATGGAACGCTACCTCGCCTTAATTGTTGATGATGAACCGGATATTCTCGAATTACTCGAGATGACACTGGCACGCATGGATATTGATTGTAAAAGCGCTGCCGATCTTGCCAGTGCTTATGATTTATTAGAACAACACAGTTTTGACCTTTGCCTTACCGATATGCGCCTCCCTGATGGTGATGGCATCGATTTAGTGCGTCACATGCAACAACATTATGCCCGTATTCCCGTTGCTGTCATTACTGCTCACGGTAATATGGAACTCGCCATTACTGCCTTAAAAGCAGGTGCGTTTGACTTTGTTTCAAAGCCAGTAGATTTAACCGTTCTAAGGAATCTTGTTAATACGGCTTTAAAACTGTCACACAAAACGGCTGCAGGAACCACATCCAGGCAAAGCGAATCAACATCTAAATCCAATGATTTAAACATCGATAGCGAACAGAAATTACTCGGGCAATCCGAGATAATGACAAAAACCCGTGCCACGATTAAAAAACTTGCCCGCAGTCAGGCGCCTATCTATATAAGTGGTGAGTCAGGTAGCGGTAAAGAATTGGTTGCAAGGTTAATACATGAACAAGGCCCCCGCTCCGAACAAACGTTTGTGCCTGTTAACTGCGGCGCCATTCCTCAAGATTTAATGGAAAGTGAGTTTTTTGGTCATAAAAAAGGCAGCTTCACTGGAGCCGTGGCGGATAAAGAAGGTTTATTTCAGGCTGCCGATGGCGGCACACTCTTCCTGGATGAAGTTGCTGAACTACCTTTGCCTATGCAGGTAAAGTTATTACGAGCAATTCAAGAGAAATCAGTACGTCCTGTGGGTGGTCAACAAGAGTTAGCGATTAACGTCCGTGTACTCAGTGCAACACATAAAGACTTGGCAAAATTAGTATCTGATGGCGAATTTCGTCAAGATCTTTTCTACCGCATCAATGTCATCGAACTGAGTGTACCAAGCTTACGACAACGTGCTGATGATATACCAATGCTTGCTGAGCATATTCTACAAAAACTGGGAGAGGATTCCGGAAGCTTAGTCAAGCTCGGTGATGATGCCTTATCCAGCTTACAACAATACCCATTTCCCGGAAATGTTCGAGAATTAGAAAATATCCTTGAACGAGCGATGACTCTTTGTGACAGTGACACCATTCATGCAGATGATTTACATCTTCCCGAGCTCGCAGCCCAGGAAAAAACCGACACTGCAACCACGAACACGGCACCAACCGCGTCCACAGCCGTTGATCCAGAGCTCCCCCTTGAAGACTACCTGGGCAATATAGAAAAAGATGCCATCATGCAGGCTCTGGAAAAAACCCGTTACAACAAAACAGCCGCAGCCAAATTATTGGGTATTACGTTCCGCGCGCTACGCTACAAACTCAAAAAACTAGATTTAGAATAAATTCAGCCGTTCCAGACACATTAAATACAAAAACTCAGTGCGAAAGTGACGCTGTACGTCAGTTCCTGACTTGATAAGTGCTAATTAATCGCCTCGATTTTAAAAAGGTTATAAATATTATTAATTTCTTATGTACATAAAAAGTTTAGTATATTCATATAGTTAAAATAACTCGAGATTAAAAACAGGGTATTACTTCAAGTTGGCACAGCACTTGCTCCTATTCACAGCAAGGAATGAACTCACACCCTAGCGGACTGTGAATATTCAGACCGCTAAACGAAATACACACATACACAAACGGAGAATATATATGAAATCTATCCAAAAGGGTTTTACACTAATTGAATTGATGATCGTTGTTGCGATTATCGGTATTTTAGCGTCAATCGCGCTGCCTGCTTACACTGACTACACTAT
>JALTKP010000234.1 GCA_027078075.1 Gammaproteobacteria bacterium
TTAAAAATAGGCGATACCGTTCGTGTAAAACCCGGTGAAACCTTTCCTGCAGATGGTGTGGTGATAGAAGGGCATTCCAGTGTAGATGAATCATTATTAACCGGTGAGAGCATGCCTGTTCCCATCACTCTAAACGGTAACGTTATCGGTGGTTCAATCAACATTAGCAGTCCTTTATTAGTAAAGGTTGAAAAGCTTGGGCAAGATACGGTGTTGTCTGGTGTATTACGTTTGTTAGAACGCGCACAAACAGAAAAACCAACCATCACGCGCTTAGCCGATAAAATAGCAGCATGGTTTGTGCTAGGCGTATTAATTCTTGCAGTGAGTGTCGCTGCTTATTGGTGGGGGCATGACGGTGTATCTTGGTTACCAGTAACAATTGCAGTTTTGGTCGTTACTTGTCCGTGTGCTTTGTCATTAGCAACACCAACAGCCGTTACTGCAGCAACGAGTCGTCTAACATCACAAGGTCTTTTAACAACACGTGGTCATGCCTTAGAAACCTTAGCCAAAGCCACCCATTTTATTTTTGATAAGACAGGAACATTAACGCAGGGTAAGTTAGAACTACAAAGTATTAAGTGCCTTTCCGATGCATCTAAAGATGATTGTCTTAATTGGGCAGCAGCATTAGAGAATAGTTCGGAACACCCTGTGGCAAAGGCAATCTGTAACGAAGTTGAAATACAATCAAAAACCGCTGACGATATTATTAATACCCCAGGTGCAGGTTTGACTGGCAGTGTTGAAGGTCGACAGTTTTGGTTAGGCACGCAAGCTTATATACAGAAAAACACGGGTTTGATAGTGCCAGAAGGCGAATTGAAGAATTTACGCAATCAGGGGAATACCGTTGTAATATTAGCCGATTCAAATCAATGTCAGGCTTTATTTGCATTGGGTGATCGCTTACGCAGTGGTGCAAAAGAGTTAATCACACAATTAAAATCGTCAGGTTTAAAAGTGGTTTTACTCAGCGGTGATCATCAACAAACGGTTGAAGCTATTGCAAAGCAAGTTGGTATTGACGATTGGCAAGCAGAATGTTTGCCTGCCGACAAACTAACTGAAGTTAAAACATTACAAGAACAAGGTGCAGTGGTTGCGATGGTGGGTGACGGTATTAATGACGCACCTGTTTTAGCGGCAGCACAAGTGTCAATTGCGATGGCAAGTGGCACGCAGTTAGCAGCTGCCAGTGCTGATATGCTATTACTCTCAACAGATTTATTGTCGATTGGTTCAGGACGTAATATCGCTAAGCAGATGTTATCTATAATTAGGCAGAACATCACTTGGGCAATTGGTTATAATGTGATCGCTTTACCTGCGGCAGCATTGGGTTATGTTGCGCCGTGGATGGCAGCTATTGGTATGTCAGCGAGTTCGTTAATCGTAGTTGGCAATGCATTACGACTTTTGAGGAAGTCTCCGAAATAAAATGGAAATACTTTATCTACTTGTGCCTTTAGCGATGTTAATTGTTGCGTTGATGGTGGTGATTTTTTTCTGGGCTGTTCGCTCAGGGCAGTTTGATGATCTAGAAGGACCTGCACATCGTATTATTATGGATGATGATAGTCCTGAGATAACGAAGCAAGATGATTCGGGTGAGGATAAAAAATAATGTTCTTTTGAATTATGACGCAATGCTACCAGTACTTAGCTGCTGGCTGAACAAACGCCCTGCGGGACGTTTGTAATTCGCCATCATCTAAGTACTGACATCATTGCTGCAGTTTTTGATTTTGAGTTCTTAATTATAGGAGCTGGTATCAGTTGTTGCACAGCGCCGAATTACAAGCGTCCCGCAGGGCGCTTGTCTCGGCGATGTGCAACAACTGATGGCAGTGACCATCTCTTAAATTTACACTAATTCTCAATAACAACTTTCATCGACCACTGACGTGTTTCGTTAGGCTCGAGTTTTACCAACCCTTCTTTATCAGAAAAATCACCATCAAAATCAACGGCACTTGAATAACCTTGCCATGGTTCGATACATACAAATTCTGCACCCGGTACACTCCATATTCCTAAGTGGGGAAAATCATCAAACTGCACAACAATGCTTGGACCTTGTTCACCGGAGTAAGTGACTTCACGACTATAGTGTTCAGTAAAGATCATTGCATCGGGTTCAAACAAACTGTCATCAAGTGTAAAACCATTATTATTCTCAGCCCAGTTCCAAGGGAAGGTTTCTTTCTTCACTAAACCAGCATCAAGTCGATTGATGTCACAGGTTTCGGTTTCAGTAAATTCAATTCGGTGATTGTCTCGGCTGGTATTACCGGGAAGTGGCCAGACAAAAGCGGGGTGTGCACCGACGGAGCAAGGTAATATTTCATCGCCAGTATTAATGACTTGATAAGTAATACTCAGGTCATCATCATGAAATGCAAAATGAACCCGAAATTCAAAATGGAATGGATATTTTTCCAAGGTAGTCTCGTTATTACGAAGCAGAAAGGTACATTTGTTATCGGTTACCTTTTCAATCTCAAATAACATATCACGTGCAAAACCATGTTGGGTCATGGTGTACGAGTTGCCATTGTGGATTAAAGTATCATTGGCAAGCCGTCCTACAATTGGGAATAAGTGTGGTGCATGGCGCCCCCAATAATTGGCATCTGCTTGCCAGATTAACTCATCTCCATCTGCTGTTTTTAAGGAATGTAATTCAGCACCTTGTGCATGAACGACAGCAGTGAGAGAAGTTCCTTTTAGTGTGCAGCTATCCATTGGTTTTCCCCAGTTTTTGTTATGATTATTTTTTCTAAGATGGCGACTTGCTGAACATCTGTCAAGTGAAATACTGTTAAGCACCGCTATTTTGTGCATAATGACTTATCTATTATCAGCCGTAGCCAGTGAAGGCGAATACCATGCAGAAATATCCCGATAACCCATCTTTGTATGAGATCAATACGCGGGTTTGGTTACGTCAGTTTGATACAAAAGGGCATCGCGCAACCTTAAGTGATGTGCCAGATTCAGTCTGGAAAGATTTACAAAATAAAGGCATGCATATTATCTGGCTAATGGGTGTCTGGAAAATTAATGCTGATGCCTTGCATGAGAATGATTTGTCAGAAGACTTATGTGTAGGTTATAGCAACGCCTTACCAGACTGGCAAGACAGTGATGTGATTGGTTCGCCCTATGCGATAGATGAATATATTGTTGATGATGATCTCGGTGGTCCAAAAGCTTTAGCAGAGGCACGAAAACAGTTAGCCAAATTCAATCTTCGTTTGATGCTGGATTTTGTACCTAATCATTTTAGTCGAGCAACTAATTTATTGAACACACAACCAGCCGTATTTGTTCAAGCAAGCGCAGAACAGCAACAGCCAGATACGTATAACCCTGAGTTGTTTTTTACACATAACAACACTCACCTTGCTTATGGACGCGATCCTTTCTTTGCACCTTGGTGGGATACGGTTCAAGTGAATTATGCTGCTACTGAAGCAAGGCAATATATGACTCATGCGTTAAAATCAATTGCCTTACAATGTGATGGTGTGCGTTGTGACATGGCAATGCTAGTCATGAATGACATCTTTACCCAAACATGGCAGC
>JALTKP010000235.1 GCA_027078075.1 Gammaproteobacteria bacterium
AATTATGCGGACGGCAGGTAATTTCTCAGTGGATAGTGTTTTTTACACGGGTAAACGATATCCGCGTGCATTAATGCGTAATCCGGGTTTGCCAGACATGCACAGGAAAGTAGGGCAGTTGATTTCATTATCAGAGGTAACGAATATTACAGATTGTTTGTCAGGAAACATGACACTTGTTTGTATTGAATTTGTAGAAAATGCGATTGCGCTACCTGATTTCAAACATCCTGAAAATGCTTTATATATTTTTGGCCCAGAAGATGGCTCAATAACGCAAGATCTTGTTGATAGAGCTGAGGCCGTTGTTTACATTCCAACAGTGAAGAGTATGAATCTTGCGGCATCAGTTAATGTTGTACTTTACGACCGAATGTCAAAATCATTTAAGAAAATTAATAATAATGAATTAATCCGAAACAATCGGGATATTAATAATAGTTTAAAAATAAAGAACTAATTTAGTTTTACGACGGAAGTATGATTGTAAAGGTACTACCTTTTCCGATTTCACTTTTAACTGAAATCGTGCCATCCATTAATTCTACAAGTTTACGTGCGACTGTTAATCCTATACCAGAGCCTTCTATACGGCTTCCTTCAATTTTAGCGCGATTAAAAGGCTCAAATATTCGTTTGATATCCTGCTCTTCAATACCATCACCTGTGTCAGTGATAGCAATATGGACATACGATGAGTTATGTTTACTGCAGGTAATAGTTATATTGCCATTTTCATGGTTATATTTGGCTGCATTTGATAGTAAGTTTATAAGGACTTGTCGAAGTCGTATTTTGTCGGCTAAGACAAATAATTCACTGTTATTTTGTTCAATATGCTGGATAGATATATTTCGTTCTTTTGCCATATATTCAATAAAGTGAATACTTTCAGATATAGCATTATTTAAGTCTATTTGTGTTAATTGTATGTTTAATTTATGGGCATCACTTTGCTCAATATCGAGTAAATCATTGACTAAATGGAGTAAGTGATTTCCTGCATCACTAATATAACCGAGAAATTCAAGTTGTTGCTTATTAAGGCTCGAATGGTCTTTTTCTAGAATGTGGCTGAAGCCAATAATCGCATTTAGAGGTGTACGAAGTTCATGGCTCATATTGGACATAAACTGAGATTTAGCAAGTGTGAGTTCTTCAGCTTTTTTCTTTTGCTCAAGAAGTTGAAATTCAAATCGTTGTCGTTCAAATACAGCAGATGCAAGGCTTAATGTGGTTACTACGATGACGATCATAAAGGTTTGTAATTGAAAAAGGGATTCACTTAATGTCTCCCTATGAAAAGGTCCTTGTTCAGTAATTGTTCCATATATTGCAACAACCATAATAATGAGTATGGTGACAGTTACCTGCTTTAAACAATAACGATACGCAGCCCAAATACAAAAAGGGAAACTAATAAAGGCAAGTGGGTAGCCAACAACCTGTACAGGAAGGCTTGATATAAAAGGTAAGAAGGAAATTAAGATTAACAATACATTAAAAAGTGCTACTTCAAAGTACTTAGGATTATGGCTCAATGGTGGCTGAATATTTCTTTGCCATGAAATAATCAATGGAGTAAAGACAAAAATGCCAGCAGTATCACCAAGCCACCAAGTCAACGCTATTGAGTTGAAATTTGATTCATCCACAACACCCGTAGTAATTAACATGGTTGTTCCAATGATAGCGGCAAGAATAGGTGAAGTCAGTGCTATTACGAAGAACTTATAGAGGTTAATCGTTCTGGATAATGGGTTCTCTTTACCCATTAGTTTACTTAACAGCAAAGCCCCAAGTAATGCTGAAGTGGTACTTCCTATACTCATCCCAATTGAAGCAATAATATTGCCGGTTGTTAACATGTCACCGATAAAGGCGCCGATTAGGATTCCTGGCCATAAGCGATGACCAAAAATAATAAGTGCCGCAAGAGCAATACCAGAAGCTGGCCAGAATAAAGTAATATTGCCAACAGCAGTTGCGAATGATGAGCCTAGTCTTGCTGCAAGTGTATATATCACGGCAAGAACGATGATACTTATCGCATAATTATATTGTGGTAATTGCTTTTTAAAAAAGCCGGTATTTTTGATTAGTGATACGGAAGTCATTGTTTCAGCGTCATATTGCCTAATTGTTACACCAATATGGCTATAGTAAAACATACCTATGCAAAAAATGTGAGATATAACATCTCTATTGGCATTTCAGAATGAAAAAATGATTGGCGGTTATTTGTTCCTACGTATACGCGTATTTTTTTTGCCACTAGAATCTTTCTTCTTGCGGGTTTGAGACACCGGCTTATGGCGTGTTTTATTCGATGCTTTCTTGGTGGATTTCTTTTTACCACTACGTTTATCTTGAGCGGCTTGTTTCTTCTCAGCCGCATAACCTCGAGTGCCTTCAGGACGGCCACCTGTGCCAGCTGGTTGCCAGCTAGGAACAAGATGTTGTTTACCATTACCAATTAAATCGGTTCTACCCATCCGTTTTAGAGCAGCACGTAGCATTGGCCAGTTTTCAGCATCATGATAGCGAAGAAATGCTTTGTGTAAGCGACGACGCTTATCTCCGCGTACGACACTGACGCGTTCAGACTCTCTGTTAACCTTTTTTAATGGGTTCTTGGCGGTGTGATACATAGCCGAGGCAATCGCTAACGGTGTTGGTAAGAATGCCTGTACTTGATCTGGGCGAAATTTGTTTTTCTTCAACCATAATGCAAGGTTGAGCATATCTTCATCGGTAGTGCCGGGGTGTGCAGAAATAAAGTAAGGAATTAAATATTGCTCTTTGCCGACTTGTTTTGAGAACTTTTCAAACATTTCTTTAAATTTATCGTAGCTACCAATACCTGGTTTCATCATTTTACTGAGAGGACCAGTTTCTGTGTGTTCAGGCGCAATTTTTAGATAACCACCAACATGATGTTGTACAAGTTCTTTAACATACTCGGGAGAACGTACTGCTAAGTCATAGCGTAAACCAGAGGCAATAAAGATTTTCTTAATACCTTTTAACTTTCGGGCACGTCGATAGAGATTGATAAGTGGTTTGTGATCAGTGTTTAAATTTTTACATATATCCGGGTAAACACAGGAAAGGCGTCGACAAGCAGATTCAATTTTTTCACTCTTACACTTGAGTTTATACATATTGGCAGTAGGGCCACCTAAGTCTGAAATATTGCCAGTAAACTCAGGCACCGTGTCACGAATTGTTTCTATTTCATTAATAATAGAATCTTCAGAGCGGCTCTGAATAATGCGTCCCTCATGTTCAGTAATAGAACAGAAGGTACAACCACCAAAGCAGCCTCGCATAATATTGATTGAGAAACGTATCATTTCCCACGCAGGGAGTTTTGCTTTTTCGTAGGATGGATGCGGTTGGCGTGTATAGGGAAACTCAAAGAGTCTATCCATTTCCTCTGTAGAAAGTGGGATAGGAGGTGGATTGAGCCAGACGGTACGTTGACCATGTTCTTGCATGAGCGCGCGCGCATTGCCAGGGTTAGTTTCCATGTGAAATACCCGTGAAGCATGTGCATAAA
>JALTKP010000236.1 GCA_027078075.1 Gammaproteobacteria bacterium
TGGTGTGGTCCGTGCAAAATGATGGCACCTGTTTTTGAACAAGCTGCCGGACAACTGGAACCCTATGTAAGACTGGCTAAAGTAAACACAGAAAATGAACAGGCGATTGCCGGGCAATTCAGGATTCAGAGTATTCCTACTATTGCCATGTTCAAGAATGGTCAGGAAATTGCTCGCCAGGCAGGAGCAATGGGTGGTCCAGATTTAATAAGATGGGTACAAGCACATAAATAATCACATCATGACTAAAATACAAGGTATATAAAATGTCTAAAAGTATTATTGGCACAGAAACTGAAAAGAACCTGCTCAAATCATTTGCCGGAGAAGCACAGGCAAGAAATCGATATACGTTCTTTGCCAGTAAGGCAAAAAAAGAAGGTCTAATGCAGATTGCTGATATTTTTCTTGAAACGGCGGCGCAGGAAAAGGAACATGGCGAGCGTTTTTTCAAATTCCTTGAAGGTGGCGAAGTTGAAATTACCGAAAGTTTTCCTGCCGGCGTTATCGGGACAACACTGGATAATCTAAAAGCGGCGGCGGCCGGTGAATCTTATGAGTGGTCAAATATGTATCCTGCATTTGCTAAGGTTGCACGTGAGGAAGGCTTTGACCGAATTGCGGATGCCTTTGAAGCGATTTCCATTGCGGAGAAACAGCATGAAAAACGCTTTAACGATCTTGCTGCCAACCTTGAGGCAGGAAAAGTCTTTAAACGAAATGGAAAAGTAGTTTGGCGCTGCCGTAACTGTGGCTACCTACATGAAGCAGAAGAAGCACCGGAGACCTGCCCTGCCTGTTTACACCCACAAGCCTATTTTGAGTTATTAGGTGAGAACTGGTAATACTATTCCACTATGGTACTAAGTTTTCTTTGCAGTACTTTCTGCAAGGTTAGCTACATAGTGAGTACGATAACAAGCATATCTGACTCTTTACTAACATAAATGTCGCAAGAACCATTGAAATTGAACCAATCTCAGAAATTTGAGTAATTCAGGATTTGTCGTTAGTAAGATCCTTCGCACTCTCCTGATTATATGCTTATCTTGCTTTGTAAAATTTTACTGCAATACAATAGGGCGATTTTTAATCGCTACTCTGTCACTCAGGTGACATTCTCGGTTCACATTACCAGTTAAATTAACAACCCTTAAAACAGTTGTCATTATGTTATGGTTATAAACAAGTCTCTGGCTTTCCTTTTAGGATATGAAATGCATCATGACTGCTAAGCTGACACCATCTTTACTGACCATTAACAGTGGTTCTTCCAGCCTCAAGTTTGCCCTGTTTGCTATTAACAAAACCGAACCATTGCAACACCTGTATCAGGGTGAATTTTCCAATATTGGTGAATCAGGTCAATTTCAGGTTCATGATGCAAGTGGTCATTTATTTCAGACTCAAAATCTTAATATCACTGATCACCAACATGCCTTAAAGACTTTGTTAACGTGGTTAGCAGAAAGCTTGGCTTCATTACAATTAATCTGTGCAGGACATCGTGTTGTTCATGGTGGAACTCGTTTTCACCAACCCGTTGTTATAACCGAAACAACGCTCTCGTATTTAACATCACTTATTCCATTGGCCCCCAATCATCAACCGGCTTGTTTAGCTGGGATCATTACCCTACAGGAACTTAAACCTGAGTTAGTTCAAGTTGCCTGTTTTGACACAATGTTTCATCACCATCGTGCAGATGTGGAACAATTTTTTGCGCTTCCTCAACGGGCAGAATTAGATAACGTACGCCGCTACGGTTTTCATGGATTATCGTATCAATATATTGCCAATGTCATGCCGGACTATCTGGGTGCGTTGGCAGAGGGTAAAGTAATTGTTGCGCATCTTGGGCATGGCGCAAGCTTGTGTGCCATGCACAAACGTCAAAGTGTTGCCACGACAATGACATTTACACCACTGGATGGTATCCCTATGGGAACGCGCTGCGGCAGCATTGACCCTGCCGTGGTGTTGTACTTGTTGCAACAGGGTATGACAAGCGATGCTATTTCTGACTTGCTTTATTTCCAGTCTGGTTTGCTTGGTGTTTCTGCTGAGACCGACAATATGAGCAAACTACTTGCTTCATCATCGGTGCAGGCACAACAGGCAATTGAACAGTTTGTTCACCATACCGTACGAGCAATTGGTTCGTTGGCAGCGGCACTGGGCGGTATTGATGCGCTTATTTTTACAGCTGGTATAGGCGAGCATGCTGAAACGATACGTGCGTCAATCTGTAAACGTTGTGAATGGCTGGGGCTACAATTGAATACGGATGCAAATTCACAGGGGCAAGCATGCATCAGTCAACCGAGTAGCCCCGTTCAGGCATGGGTCATTCATACCGATGAAGAGCGCGTGATCGCAGAGCAGACATATCAGCTTTTTAATGATCATTGATAAGGAGATTCATTATGATCGAAACAAATTTAAGCGTAACAACTACCCCCTTATCAAACAAAGAACTAAGCTTGATTGATGCATGGTGGCGTGCGGCAAACTATCTATCGATTGGTCAGATCTACCTGCTTGATAATCCGCTGCTTAAAAAACCACTGGTGCTCGAACATATCAAGCCAAGACTGCTCGGTCATTGGGGCACGACCCCTGGACTGAACATGATCTATACGCATCTGAACCGTGTTATCCGTGAACATGATTTGAATATGATCTTCATCACCGGTCCGGGGCATGGTGCACCTGGTATTATTGCCAATACGTATCTGGAAGGTAGTTACAGTGATATTTATCCCAATATCAGTAAGGATGAACAGGGGTTACGTAAGTTGTTTCGTCAATTCTCATTCCCTGGTGGTATACCCAGCCATACGGCACCTGAAACACCGGGTTCAATTCATGAAGGTGGTGAACTGGGCTACTCACTCAGCCATGCCTATGGCGCAGCATTTGATAACCCTGATTTAATTGTCACCTGTGTGGTGGGTGATGGTGAGGCAGAAACCGGACCTGCCGCAACCGCCTGGCACTCTAACAAGTTTCTCGATCCACAACGTGATGGCGCGGTACTACCAATTCTTCATTTGAATGGCTACAAGATTGCAAACCCTACCCTGCTGGCACGCATTAGTCATACCGAGTTACAGGATCTGTTTCATGGTTATGGTTACACGCCCTATTTCGTTGAAGGATCTGATCCGGAAATTATTCATCAGGCGATGGCTGCAACACTTGATAAAATCATTAACGAAATTCGTGATATCCAGACACTAAGCCGTAACGGTAAGCTGAACACTCGCCCACGCTGGCCAATGATTATTCTTCGTACACCAAAAGGCTGGACTTGCCCCAAAGAAATTGACGGTTTAAAACTCGAAGATTACTGGCGTGCTCATCAGGTGCCCTTTGCTCAACTTGCTGAAAAACCTGAACACATTCACGTACTCGAAAAGTGGATGAAAGGCTATCAGCCCGAACAGCTGTTTGATGATAATGGACAACTAACCCCGGACATCGCAGCACTTGCACCTGAATCAGTACGACGCATGGGCAGTAACCCGCATAGTAATGGTGGTTTACTGTTACATGA
>JALTKP010000237.1 GCA_027078075.1 Gammaproteobacteria bacterium
GGTGCCAAATAAATAGCTGATTTTGCCGCCATCAGAGCTGATTTTCCAGAGAATGCCATGATCATAACCAGTTTCCGAGATGAATTCGGCGGTAACTTCAGCATGCAATACATTGCTGAGTAGTAGCGCTAGACAGAATAAAAATGCCTTAATAAGGTTATGCTGGAGTATCATATAGCCTTATAATGCCGTTACTTAATAAGAATGCCAAGTAAAAAACATGGCTCAATATCCTGATAACAGATTGATTTTATTTCCGCGCGCAATTGGTGCTCGGACGAGTATGCCTGCGTTATTGTCGGTGCTTGAAAAAGCCGGCTTGATTGCAGATGAATTGGCACCTGATAGTGTGGATGGAAAGACAGATCGTTACATTGTTGGTCAGCGTTTTTTTGAACACATTAGTTTTCTTGGTTGCAGTCCATCATTGAAGTTAGAACCACCTTCGGCAGAGCAGCAAGGTGCCGATGCTGAATTTTGTCACGTGGGTGTTGATTGCTCTGATGAGGTTAAGTTTATAGGTGGTAATAATGTCAGATCACCTCAATGTCCTCAGTGTAAGGCGGTAGAGGATGATTGGCAGTCACTCATCCCTTCTTGGAGAAAGGCACCAGAGGTCTTTACGCGCCAATGTGCGGGGTGTGGTGCAACTAAACCTTTGCATATGTTTAATTGGCGGCGTACAGCCGGTTTTGCTGCGATGAGTGTTCATATTTGGGGTGTGCATCAAAGTGAAGCGGTGCCGAATGAAGGCTTACTGAAAGATTTGGAAGGTTTAACGCGTTGTCCTTGGGAATATTTTTATCTTACTGGTGAGAGTAATAAGTGATGAAGAGTTTTTTAAATGAAATTGGTACGTTACGTGTAATGCTGATGTTCGCCACATTGTTAAGTTTATCGGCGATCCCGTTCACTGATACAAATGTGCGTATGGACGGATGGGGGTTATTGCCAGATGTATTAGTGCCGGTAGTTTCTTTTATTTTGGTATTTATTATTTTGTTAGATATGTTGATGAGCCGCGTATTTATGATTGAAGCGGATGAAGCAAAACGCAGTAAATTTAATAAGATATTCTTACTGGAGTTGATGCTTATTATTTCATTGTTGGTGCTTTGGTCACCTTACTTTACGGCCGTTTTATCTTAGTTATTTTTTAATACCGCGTGGTAGGGCGAGCTACGTGTTTTATCGTGCTCATGCATGCGGTATTGCACAAAATCTTCGCTGGCATCAAAATGCATAAATGGATTACCTTCCACTTGCTCATGCATGGTACAGGTAGTTTTGTCTGCATAGTTGTGACCGGGATGAATTAAAGTTGAGTCAGGCAGCTTGCCTAGTTTGCGTAAGGTGTCATGCATTACTTCTGGATCGCCGCCGCTTAAATCACAGCGACCACAACCATAAACAAACATTGTATCACCAGTAATTAAATCATCACCGAGTTGGTAACAGGCTGAGCCGGGTGTATGCCCTGGAGTGTGGAGTATTTTTATTTCGGTTTCACCAAGATTAATAATGTCACCACCATGATGCAGGCTAGGCATATTAAGCGACTGTCCCCAGAATTCTGCCTCAGCTTTTAATAAATGGAGTTGCGCATCATATTGTTTGAGTACGTCGTTAATACCATTAATATGATCATGATGACTATGGGTGAGTAGCACGTCGGTAATGGTGACGCCTTGTTGCTTGGCAAGTTCAATGACTTGTGGCACGTCCCAAGCAGGATCAACGATTGCGGCACGATTTGTGGCGTGATCACGTATCAGGTAAATGAAGTTTTCCATCGGCCCGAGTTCAAGGGCATCAATACTAAATGCTGTGTCAGTCATTTTTTACCAGCAGTTGGCGCCATTAAGCTGTTGAGTGACAGTTTGCATGCCTTCGGTGCCGTGCGCAAGCATGACATCGAGTGGTGTTTGTTCTTGTAGTTGCAGGTTGGGTGTGGTTACCCAGTAGTCAGCCATTTCACCATTGTGAGGGAACATTTGTTGTAATGAATGATCGATTTCAAAGATGCAGCGCATACGTTCTAGCATGTCATGATCTTCTTGAAGTTGTTGGTCACCACGACGTAGGCGCTTTAGCATGCGTGGGTGCATGTCAGGAAGATTGAGCAAGTTAATTTGTTTGTCGTTATCCACTTTCCAGCGGTTGAGGATTTGTAGAGCCTCAAAAACTAATGAGGGAGCTTCGTTCATGTTTGACATAGGAATTGTATTCCGAGCTTTGAAAAAAAACGCGATTATACGGGGTGATGGTTTCTGAGCTAAAGTATGAACATAACTGATTGTTAAGCAAAGACAATTTCTCATCTATGTGTAAGAGGTTGCGCCTTCTGGTTGTCATTGTAAGCAACGCGTGGCAATCTTTTAGTTGTGTGCAAGGACTGCGCCTTCTGGTTATTTTCCTTCCTCCACAATTTTTTCTATCGAAAAAACCACACGTCATCAGGAAAACAACCAGAAGGCTTGTTTAGGTATTTGTCATTGCGAGCAACGTGCGGCAATCTTTTAGTTGTGTGCAAGGACTGCGCCTTCTGGTTATTTTCCTTCCTCCACAATTTTTTCTATCGAAAAAACCACACGTCGTCAGGAAAACAACCAGAAGGCTTGTTTGGTGATTGAGTGGTTGTCATTGTAAGCAACGCGTGGCAATCTTTTAGTTGTGTGCAAGGACTACGCCTTCTGGTTATTTTCCTTTCTCCACAATTTTTTCTATCGAAAAAACCACACGTCGTCAGTAAAACAACCAGAAGGCTTGTTTGTTGCTTGAGTGGTTGTCATTGCGAGCAACGTGCGGCAATCTTTTAGTTGTGTGCAAGGACTGCGCCTTCTGGTTATTTTCCTTCCTTCACAATTTTTCTGTCGAAAAATCACACGTCGTCAGTAAAACAACCAGAAGGCTTGTTTGGGTAGTTGTTATTGTAATGGGGTTAAAAAGAATTACTTCCCCAGCTTGAACGGCGGCGCCAGCGAATACGCGTCAGGATAATGCCAAATAAGATGCTACCCAATGTCACAGCAGTACCAGTGAGAAACCAGTCGCGTTGGTCGCGATTTTTAAGGTCGGCATTTTCTTCTGAGAGTAATTTTGCTTCAGATGTTTTGGTTGCTAATTCCATGCGTAGCTTTTCATTGCTTTGTTGTAACGCCAAAGGACGTGCTGAGACACGTTTTAATTTTGAGAGTTCTTGATCAAGGTTTTGAGCGATGTTGTTAAGTTTATTGCGATGTTCTAGTAATGATTTGTTTTCAGCTTTTAATTTTTTGAGTTGTTCTTTCATGGACGCATACTTTAACGCATTTTTTTCTGCTTTGGCTTTAATAGCGGCAATGCGATCACGGGCGATAGGTGTTTTTGATAAATATTGTGATAATACCCAGCCTGTTGTATTGCCTGCTTGTATGAAGGCGTATTGTTTGCCGTTTTCTTCTAATTCAGAAAGAACGTCTATTTTTGCACCTGATTTTAATAGCTTAACAATTTGATGAGAGTTGGTGCGACCACTACGCA
>JALTKP010000238.1 GCA_027078075.1 Gammaproteobacteria bacterium
TATCGACGTTTATATTTTTAATAGCATTTAATAGAATTTTTAAAACCAGGTTGATGTTGTTACCAACTTCGCCAGTCTCATTTTCGGTTTCGAAAAAAGGCGTTACTATCGGCTTGAAAAGTGGCGACCAAATCGAATTAGTTAAAGACGTGAGATTCTTTTCTGATATGGCAGGTAAAAGTTTCGGTTTATCCGGTATTGATCTTGTGGGCACGAAAAAACAATTTGTTTTCCATAAGGGTCAATTTGTTGACGATGAGCAATTTGATAGTTCTAAAGCACGGTTGCGCGCATTTAAGTAATTTGCTAACCGTTTATTTGTTGATGGACTTGAGTTTATTACTTAAGTCCTTTTCTTTTTTTAACGATGTCTACGCCTAAAGCGGCTAACCCAAGCGCCCAAAAAATGGTTAAGCCCACTGTTATGTTCTGCTTTAAATCTTCACTTACCAGCCCGTCTAAAAACATGTGTGGTACATATGATATCATTAGCAGCGATCCAGCGGCTATAAGTAAGTATATAGCTATTTCACCTTTCATTTTTTTCTCTTTCTTATTTTCATTACCGCTCTAGCTTAATTAAACTTTGTTACCGATTCAAGCCTTCGATGCATATCAAGATGTTATATATCCTGACTGTTTTTCTCAATATTTGGGTAAATTAACACTAATATTACCTAATAGTTATGTCTCTGTTTTTTTGGGGAAAGGTCAGTCATAACTTTTTCTACTTTTAACTTGACGTTGTGGGTTGTCTATGTCACGATTTATTGGTTTCTATGAAGGTTTCTCTTGTATGAGTTCTTGTGCTCATTCTTTAGGGTTACAACATTAGAAGAAACTTTGGGTTGTGAGTTTTACTCGCTTTGGAGGGAAAATATGAAAAATAAGTTAACGCTGGGAAGAACGTTTTGGGTTCTGTTGATAGCTTCGTTTACAACTGGAATGGGAAACGGTTCTGTGTTTGGCGCGGCTGTAATGTGTGCGGTAGGCCGCGGGCCATATGAGAGTTGGGGTGGCTGGGGTTCTGAATCCTATGATCCTTCTACCTTCTCTGGCTTTGTTGACTGGATGATGTTCGTTTTTGGTCTTGCTTTCGCAATTATCACTGGTTTGGCTATGGGCAAACACGGTGAGTTGGAAGCAAGAGGCGACAACACCGGTTGGTAAGCGTCTGGTCTAGAAGATATTAAGGGGGTTATTATGGCTACATTTGCAGGAGCGTGCGGAATACTATTAGCGTTCTCTAGTATGTGGATGTCTTGGTACGTAATGAATAAGATGAAAGAATGATTTAAAAAAAATCTTTCTAATTTATCTGGGGTTAAAATTAAAATGGGAGGTGTGGTTTCATGTTAATGAAATTTCTCTTCGCCAAAAATGATGAAATTCCTGCTGGATCGGCGACGATCTTCTTCGGATTCTCTTCAATTTTTTGGTTTGTAGTCGGAACTGGTTTGGGTTCCTTTAATGCGGCAAAACTGGCTTTTCCTGACTGGGTAACTGGTACGGAATTATTTGCTTTTGGTCACATGCGTCAAGTACACGTACTTGCTGTAATCCTTGGTTGGATTTCAATGGCGTTTGGTATGACCATGATGTATATGACACCTGCTTTGGGTAACACCAAGCTATGGTCTGAAAAACTAGGTCTTTGGACTGTATTCCTTTGGAACATCGGTTTGAGTCTTGGTTTGATTCTTCTTTGGATGGGTTTCACTTCTGGTCGTGAATACAGTGACTTGATCTGGCCTATCGACCTTGTTGTTATCTTTGGCGTACTTTTGCCGCTGGGTATCAATGTTTGGATGACAATTGCTCATCGTAAAACTCAAGGTATCTACATTACAAACTGGTTCTTCGGTGCATGTATCTTCATGCTTATGATCGTATTCCTGGTAGGTAACTCTCCTGAGTTGTTTAATCTTACCGGTCTTACCGAGGCATACTTGACTTTCTGGTTTGCCCATAATGTATTGGGCTTGTGGATTACACCTGTTGCAGCGGCAATTGCTTACTACACAATTCCAAAGCTTACTGGTAACCCATTATACTCTCACCGCATCGGTCATTTGCACTTCTGGTCTATTGTTGCTTTCTACTCTACACCTGCTTCACACCACTTGATGTCTGCTCCACTTCCTGAGTGGTTGAAATCTTTTGCTTCTGTTGAAGGTGTATTGATTCTGATCCCAGCGGTAGCATTTGTTGCTAACATCTTGTTAACAATGAAAGGTAAATGGAGTATGTTTGTTGAGAACCTGGAAACTAAGTTCTCTATCACTGGTGTGTTGTTAGCTATTCCGCTAAATATGCAAGGTGGTTTCCAGCAAACTCGTGCTATCAACTGGTATGTTCACGGAACAGGCTGGATTGTAGCGCATGCTCACTTGGCTCTTCTCGGTATGTCCAGTTTCTTGGAAGCAGCAGCTGTATACTTCGGTCTACAACAAATGCTTCGCAGAAAACTGTACTCATTAACTTTGGGTAACCTGCACTACTGGTTCTTCATTATTGGATTCTGTGTTTACTGGATCTCAATGACGATTGCTGGTTTGATGCAAGGTGCTGGTAAAATTTACGAAGTACCATACATCGACGTTGTGGTTGCTGAGCATCCATACATGATTGCTCGATGGGCTGGTGGTACTATGGTATTTACTGGTAACGTTATTTGGTTATACAACATGTGGATGACAGCACGTGAAGGTACTCTTGTACCTAAAGGTCGCTACGCACACGAGTTGGCATACGAAAGATAAGCATTTTTTCGTAAGCAATCTATATTCTTTCGAGGTGATTTTCACCTCGAAAGGTGCTGAAAATTTAGGGAGGAGGAACTCAAGTGGGTTTTCAACAATATAAATTCGGTGCAGCAGGCATCGGCTTAATGTTTGGTTTCTCAATGTGTATTACTTTGCTATTACCATCTACTGATTTCCGTTCAGGGGTATCAACGTGGGTTGGTTTAGATAAGCAATTATCATTGGGACGTGTTATTGGTTTCAGTTACGAAGATCCAACGGTTACTGGTGAGGGTAAACCGATTACTGTCATTCTTGACAAGGATCCTAAAACTGGTGCCGCTATTGATCCACCAATTCGTGCTTATGTTTATAATCCTGGTATTAAATTCTCTCCAGGTATCAATCACCCAGAGTTATTAGGTCCAGGTGTTCAGGAGCTGAGTGAAGGTACTGGTAAGATTGGTCAGGCAAGTATGTCTTCTGGTGCAGTATTCACGCTTGAAAAAGGTGAGTTTAATGGTGACGAAGTAGATTATGTTGTTAACGCATCTGCTGTTCATGGTTGGACTCCTGATGCAACATTAAAAACAGCGGGAGATGAAAATACTCGCTATGTTGCTAAAGGCAAGACCATTTTCGTTTCTGAGGGTTGCTGGTGGTGTCATACATTACTGCCTGAACAAACGCAAGATTGGCAATTCTTTGGTGCACCTCCATACTTAGGTGACTTTAACGGTGAAATGCCTACAGCATTTGGTTCTG
>JALTKP010000239.1 GCA_027078075.1 Gammaproteobacteria bacterium
GGTATTAGTATGTTTGCAGCGCATAGCGTGTTTTATATGCAACCGATGGCGGTGGCAGTTAAAGTGATTGTGGGCACATTAATTATTGGGTACTTTGCTAGTATCGATAATGCGTTGGTACGTGAGCGTTTTTGGTTTATTCATGCACAACATGACCCTAAGCAGGAGTTTGATTTTTCTCCGTTATCGAGTAAGTTAAGTCTGTTTTTAACTGTAACCGTTTTCATTGGCATGACGCTAACAGGATTAGTTGCCTTTGTTGATTTGGGGCTCTTTAGGCAAAATGCTTTGCTTGATGATCAGTTACTGATTCAGGTTTTTGTTGTAGATATTTTTTTTGTATTTGGTATCGTGCTGGTACTGACATTACGTTTAATCCATTCTTTTTCTCTTAATATACAACATGTGTTTTTTACTCAACTTTCTGTCTTGAAAAATGTTCAAACAGGTAATCTTTCCAAATACCTACCAGTTGTAACACGTGATGAATTTGGTTTAATCGCACAACAAGTCAATGTAATGATTGATAATTTGCGAGAGAAGGAACAGCTAAGTAAGACATTGGGTAAAATCGTTAGCCCAAGCATCATGCAAAAACTATTAAACACCGATGACAATACCTTAAAGCATGGTCAGGAATATAATGTTGCTATTTTATTTTGTGACTTACGAGACTTTACTCAATTCACAGAAAACACGTCTGCAGAAGACGTTATTTTCTTTTTGAACGCCTACTTTTCGCAAATGGCTAAAATTGTAACAACCCACCATGGCATTATTAATAAGTTTATGGGGGATTCAGTGCTAGCGGTTTATGGTATTGAAGGAACAGAAAATATAACAGAGAATGCGGTTAAGACGGCATTCACCATGATTGAGCATGCAAACAACTTAACCATGCCAGGCGGTGAGCAACTTGAAATAGGAATTGGCATTCATACCGGTAAGGTAATTGCAGGAACGATTGGTTCAGAAGAGCGCTATGAATATACTTTTATTGGTGATGCTGTAAATACAGCAAGTCGTTTGGATGGCCTTACTAAGCGTTTAGGTTATCGTGTTGTTGTTTCGGAAGATGCTTACAAAAAAATGAAATATGACATGCAGCGCCAGTTTGTTGATTTAGGGGTGAAAGTAGTTCGTGGTAAGGCTGAACCGATTCATGTCTATGGCGCTGAGCCTTATGCTAGAAGGAAAGAGATTTAAGTCATATTGCAATCCTTTAGAGTGCAAGACGCAACTAAATTACGTACAGTTATCTTTTTATTCACATTACTCCCTTGTTTTGCTGTTTGGCATTAGCTTTGCAATAGTTTTAGTTAGGTAAACTAATAACAATCGCAAAAGGGAAATAATGATGAAAAAAAATAATGGGTTAATTGTATTATTCTTCACGTTTCTTTTTCAAGTAAATGCAAATGCTTCTGAATCGACAGCTACACAGGCAGAAATGGAAGCTTGGTTTAATGATGATGCCGAGTTTCGTATTGCTGATGTTAATGAAGGTAAACTAAGTTTTTTACCGAAGCTTAAAAACAAATCAACTCACAAAGCTCAAGCAAATAATCAGATAAAGATTTTAGCAACAAGTGCTAAAGATGGTTGGGTAGATATGTCTCAATGTCACCGTGGTCTAGATGCGATGCCGCTGGTACAATTAATTTTTCCTGAATATACATTGCGAAACCTGAAAATAACCAAGCAGATAGGTATAGCTGAAGCTGTGGTTGAAGCTAAAAGTATACAGATGGCAGATGTTTCTCGTGGTGCTGAGTTATGTGTTGCGATGCAAATAAAAGCCTTGAAGAAAAACACACAAGGTCAATATGTATTAAGTAATGGTCCTTATCAGCGGCGTTTTCTTGATGGTTATTACCCAATGAAATTACAGCTTGATGTTGACTATAGTCAGTCTGGTTTAAAACCGGTCACGACGATGCCGATACAGCAACCGGGTTTTGAAATATCTGACAGTAAGCAGAAAATGAAATTAAAAGCGTATTTTGAAGGCGTGCTTAGAACTCAAATTTCATTTATGCCAGCAGAGAGCTCCTGAGCGATACGTGTTAGTGAGAGACTTCACCATCAGAAGGATAAAGCATCCATGCCCATGGTTGCCCATCTTTAACCGCAGCAAGCATCTTCTGCTGTCGTTGAAGTGTGTTACAGAGCCTTGAATAGGATTGATTGTGGGTTGGGCTGTCACTCAGTTCAATTTTGTGCAGACGTGCACGCAGGCGACGAATATCACGAGAGAGTATTTCCTCGCTCGGGACTTCTGCGCCAAAGCAGTCCATCCATACCTGTTTATTGACCATAATATTCAAGTGTATTGCCCACCATACTGTTCGCACTACATGTCCGGCTCCCCTCCATTCACATAGTAATTAGAAGCTTATGCTTGAGTGATGATTGACGCTAGTGGGGAGAATCGGAGTCTCGTGTAAGAAAACTCTTACATAGTCCGATTTTTAATAACTTAGACTTGAGATGTGGGTGTTTAGTTAAACCAACTTACAATGTGATCTTGAAACTGATCTATGTGAATAAACTCTTCAGAAACTGTTTTACCACGTACAGAAATATCTTGATGGTGAATTTTTTTATGGTCACCACAGACAAGTGGATGCCATTTGGCGAGAGGTTTTCCTTCAGCTAACCGCCGGTAAGCACAGCTGCTAGGTAATGCATTGGATGACAGTACTGTTTCAGGATTCAGTACCAGACATTCAGGGACGAGTTTTTTGCGGTGGGGATAGTCTTGGCAGCGGCAGCTACTGCTATCCAGTAGTCGGCAAGCGATGTTGGTAAAGTGAAGCTCACCTGTTTCGACATCTTCGAGTTTATTAAGGCAGCACCGACCGCAACCATCGCAGAGCGATTCCCACTCATCGCTTGTCATTTGTGCTAACTTCTTAGTTTCCCAGAAGGGTTTGATTCGTAGTGACATAATGGTGAGTATGACATGTATTGTAATTAATTTTTAATGGATATGCTCTATACTGGTGAGAATAGGAATAAAAATAGAATAAGAATATGGATAATGACCTTAAACCTATTTGTTTGGTATTGGCGGATATTAGTGGCTACACTAATTTTGTTAAAGAAAATGCTAAAGTCTGGAATCATGCCAATATAGTTATAAATACCTTGCTTGAAACAATCGTTGGCAAGCTTCAAAAAGAATTAGTCTTTAATAAGTTCGAAGGTGATGCCGCTCTCTTAATCACACACAGCAATGAACGACAAGCAGCAATTTTAGATTGCTTGTTTTTAGCTATGGCCGCCTTTGAAAATAAACTTAAAGAGCTTATAAGTGTAAATAGCTGTAATTGTAAAGCTTGTAATGGTATTCATTTACTACGGTTGAAATTTGTTTTTCATTATGGTGAAGCGATTGTTCATTGTATAGGTAAGTCAACAGAAGTATCAGGATTAGATGTGATCATCGTTCATAGGCTACTAAAGAATCATGTTCCATCGAACCATTACTTTCTTATTACGAGTGATGTCACAAAATCGATTCAATTACCTAGAACTGAAATGTGGCAGAAATATAGTGAGACTTATGGCGATGTAGGAAATATTGAATATAATTATTTGGTTCAGAAAGATCCATTTAATGAAAGTAAAGTTAATGTGGTGCCTGCATCTCGCATTAAAATTTTGTTAGCTAAATTTAAAAAGGCATTTGTTTCAATGTTGATATCATTAAAAATTCATCGGTTTTCTCGAGACCGAAGTGCAGCGGTTGAAGATTGAGTTTACATGAAAAGTTTGCTTGATTATTTAGCAACAGATTTGAAATTAATTTCAATTGGATGTAATCCCTCACCATTATCGGTTAAATATCAATGTTACTTTGCTAATCCACGTAACCGATTTTGGAAAGCATTAAATGGTTCTGGTTTGATTGATGAAGAATTGACTCCAACAGCCGCTTCAATGCAGGTATTGCTTAAAAAATATAAAATCGGTTTTACGGATGTAGTAAAACGTTGTACTCCAGGTGTGTCAGATTTGAAAGCGGCAGATTACCGTGAAGATTCGTACTTGCTGCTGGAAAAGCTATTAAAGTATCAGGCTGATATTTGTTGGTTTCATGGCAAAGTAGCCTATAAAAATTTCTTGAAATATACATCGGGTGAAGATGATGATATTGATTGGGGCCTGCAGCCAATTAAAATTGGTAAGTCATACATATTTGTAACGCCAAACCCAAGTCCTGCAAATGCAGCTTATTCATTAGACAATTTAATTGAGTGGTATTCTCGTTTGAGAGAGATTTAAGTTAGGGATGATGTGATGTTTATAGCTCAGTTTATTCGTACTGGCTTGGTTATGTTAGTGGTAATACTTCAGCCTGTATTACTTTACGCAGAACCCGTTTCAGGTGAGTACGCTGATGGATTGATGTTGGCGTTTGATAAACAACACAAACGTTTGACCGCTTATTTTGAGAATTATACAGGATGGGATGAGCGATTTAAGTGGCCTCGTTTTTCTTGTATTTTCTATATTGAAGCTAAAGAGGCTGCTAGCTCACCAGCAGTTATTAAAACATGGTATCCACAGGATAAAACAGTGATAGCGGGGAACCTGAGTTGGTCAGATGATGATTCTGCTTCTATTTTTATTAAGCTGGCATCAGAACATGGTGGCTGTTTTAATGTACAGCCATTTTCCAGAGAAAAAGTCTTATTTGAGTTAATGGAACCAACAGATTGGCTTGCTATTGAGATTGTTAAGCCGAAGAAAGCTTATTTTCACCGGCAGCCGATCGCTAAATCTAAAACAAGGGCTTATGTGATAGCCCGAGACGTCGTAAAGGTTATTAAGACAAAACCTGATTGGGTGTATGCTGAGTATCGACACTATGAGACAGGACGAATTACTCGTGGTTGGCTAAAAAAACAAACGTTATTGAATAGCCATTAAATAATAAGGTAAAAGTTAAATAATATGAAACCAATATCAAATAACGGGTTTACCCGCTTATATAAAGCGAGCATTTACTCTTGGCAGGGTTTTGTTGCAGCATTTCGTCACGAACAGGCATTTCGTTTAGAGATTTATTTATTGTTAGTGCTTGCTCCGTTAGCATTTTATTTGACCGATAATTCACTTGAACGAGCATTAATGATTGGTAGTTGGTTGTTAGTGATGATGGTTGAGCTGGTTAACTCAGCGATTGAAGCAGTGGTAGATAGATTTGGTGGTGAGCAACATGAGCTATCTGGTAGGGCGAAGGATATTGGATCAGCCGCTGTATTTATTGCTTTAGTTATTAGCGCAGGTATTTGGGCTGGCGTGGTATTATCCTAAGCTCGATTAGGTGGTAACTCCTAAATCAGTTAGAAAATCGTTTATTTCTGCTTCAGGTTTAAAACCACTGAAACGTCCTCGTTCTTCACCATCAATAAATACGATGACGGTTGGAAATCCGCGTAAACCAAAGCGTCCAGCAAGCCGCATATTGTCATCTACTTCTACTTTGGCAAGCTTGATGTTATTTGATTGTTGTTGAGCAATTTTCTCAAGTACGGGGGTTAAAGCACGACAAGGCGGGCACCATTCTGCCCAAAAGTCGACAATGATAGCGATGCTTGATGATGCATCGATAACATTGCTATCGAAACTAGCCTCATCAACATCAAAAATATTTTCTTGCTTAATTCCCATTAAGAAATTCCTGAAATTACATACGAGCAGGTATTGTACGGATGATTTTTTGCAGTGCAAATGATTAAAAAATAATCATTTTTGTCGCAAAATTTTATGTCTAAAAACCGAATAAACTGTTTAACACTAAGGACCTGCATCTGCTTGATGAGATTTAACCTCAAACGATTCACCTAAGTGGACTTGAAAAATCTATTTGTTTCAGCAGCTTAGAGACGTTACAATTGTTAACAATTCAAAATAACAATAAATAAAACATAAAATAAACGAAGCATTATCGGGAGAGCACTGTGAGTAGTATTGATTTGAGAGAGCCTAAGCCTGGTTACTGGTACATCAATCGCACTGGTAAATTAATGAAAGTTAAAATGATTATGCTTGGTCAGTCCGGCCCGGAAGCCGTTCTAATCCAGTATGTAGAAGGTTCTACGTTAACGATTAGTATGGATGACTGGAATTGCCTTGACTTGGTAGTGCCTCGTTACAATCAAGGTCAGGTTGTATTGGAGTCTGAACAGTCTTTCTAAGGCTGTAGGTTATTAGTTTCTGTTTTGACTGGTTCTTTTAGGACCAGTCAGGACATCATTTCCCCTCTTTAAAGTTTGAAAATATCCTTGTTTTAGTGCCACTATGAGGCATGCAGCATCTAAATTCTCAGTTTCTATTCCATGGTTTGAAATATGGAATATGACAGTCATTTCTTGTTTGTCACAGTATTGTCATATCAGGGTCATAGAATCCGCACTATGAAATGGCAACGATGCCCCATAAATAAGGCAAGTCGATGATGACACCTAAGGTTTTACTGGTAGAAGATGAAGCACCCATCCGTGAAATGATGAGTCTGGCATTAAGTAAGGCAGGCTATACAATCATTGAAGCGGAAGATGCGCAATCTGCACGTAAGCAGATTATTGATGATCTACCCGATATCATGGTGGTTGATTGGATGATGCCGGGTGAAAGTGGCATTGAGTTTGTCAGATCAATTAAATCAGAAAAACTCACAAAACAAATACCAGTCATTATGGTCACTGCTCGTGCAGAGGAAGATGATCGTGTGCGTGGTTTAGAAGTAGGTGCAGATGACTATATGTGCAAGCCCTTTTCACCGAAAGAACTGGCCGCACGTATTAAAGCGATATTGCGTAGAACAAACCCACAACTTACCGATGCCCCTATTGAAGTAAATGGTTTACGTTTAGAACCAGACAGTCATCGCGTCTTCGCAAATGAAAAGCCACTAGAGCTTGGCCCTACTGAATTTCGTATTTTACATTTCTTTGTGACACATCCTGAACGTGTATACAGCCGTGGTCAGATCCTTGATTATGTCTGGGGTAGCAATGTTTATATTGAAGAAAGAACCGTCGATGTACATATTCGTCGTTTACGTAAAGCCTTAACGCCTGCTTATAACGGTCTGGTGCAAACAGTACGTGGCGCCGGTTATCGATTTTCAACACGGTCATAAATTTTGAATCGTATTTTTGACGAAGAATTTTGGCGGCTGCTACTGTTATTGATAGCGGTGCTGCTGAGTTATGCCTTATTTGGTCATTTTTTTATTTGGCTTTCAATTGGTATAGGGCTATATCTTGTTTGGCACCTACGACAGTTAGATCGTTTAACTGAATGGCTGGAACGCAGGCTTACTGGTGAGGCACCAGAAAGTAGTGGAATTTGGGAAGACGTGTTTATGCGTCTCTATCGTTTTCGCTTACGTAATAAACGTCGTCATAAACGCTTAGTTAAACGCATTTCGCGTTTTCAGGAAGCAGCACAAGCCATGCCGAATGCAATTGTGGTGTTAAGTCATGACAACAGCATTGAGTGGTGTAATAGTGCAGCAACTAAAATGCTGGGTATTCATACCTCAGATGATCTTGGGCAGCGCTTATTAAATTTAGTCCGCAACCCTGAGTTAGTGGATTATATTTACCAAGCTAATTTCGAAGAACCTTTATTAATGCCTTCACCAGTAGATAAGAGAAGAACATTGTCGGTACGTTTAGTGGCGTACGGTGATGACCAAACCTTATTGGTGGGACGTGATATTACTCGCCTTCAACATTTAAAGCAGATGCGACGTGATTTTGTCGCAAATGTATCGCACGAGATGCGTACGCCATTAACGGTGATAAACGGCTATGTAGAAATGATGCGGGATGATGACTCTCTTTCTAAGCAGGAAAGTCAGGACATGTTGATGCGGATTGATGAGCAGTCAACACGCTTGCAATCAATCGTAGAAGATCTATTGCAGTTGTCGCGGTTAGAGTCAGCAAGTTCTGATACAACCGTGCACACAATTAATATCCCGCAATTAATAGCAGGGATAATTAGTGATGCAAAAGAACTATCCGGTGAACAACAACATGAATTCACTTCTGATATAGATCAGAATCTTCACATGCAGGGGAACGAACTGGAAATTCGCAGTGCATTCTCAAATCTGATTTTTAATGCTGTGAGATATACCCAGGAAAAAGGTCAAATTGATGTTAGTTGGTATAAAGATACTGATGGTCTTCATTTTACGGTATGTGACACGGGTATGGGGATTCCCGCTCAGCATATCGCACGGTTAACCGAACGTTTTTATCGTGTTGATGTGGCTCGTTCCCGTCATACGGGTGGAACAGGCCTTGGGCTTGCCATTGTTAAGCATGTATTGCAGCGCCATGACGGTGAACTGGAAATAAGAAGTACTGCTGGTGTCGGAAGTAAATTTTGTTGTCATTTTCCTATTACTAGAGTTGTTAATGATAAACCGTAATTTGTCATAAAAATGTCATGAAGGGTTCATGTTGGTGTCATATCAACAAGGCAGAATACTTCCCCAGATACACTAACTAAAATTGTTAATTATCGCTTTTATAAAGGAGCGTATTGAAATGAAAAAATCTGTCATTGCATTGCTGTCACTATGCAGCATCCCGTTTATGTCAGGAGCAGTTCAAGCTGATTCTGGTGTCGACTCACATCTTCCTACTTACCAGCGCGCGAGCGGCGTGTCGGGAAATATTTCAAGTGTTGGCTCAGATACATTAGCGAATCTAATGACACTTTGGGCAGAAGAATACAAACGCTTTTACCCAAATGTAAATATCCAAATTCAAGCAGCCGGTTCATCAACTGCGCCACCAGCATTGACCGAAGGTACGTCTAATTTTGGTCCAATGAGTCGTAAGATGAAAAGCAAAGAATTAGCGGCATTTGAAAAACGTTTTGGTTACAAACCAACACCAATTAAAGTAGCAATCGATGCATTAGCTGTTTATGTTCATAAAGATAATCCCATTGAAGGTTTGTCTATTCCACAAGTTGATGCGATTTTCTCAAGAAACCGCAAATGTGGTGCAGATGAAGATATCGTTCGCTGGGGTAAAGTTGGTTTACGTGGTGCGTGGACTAGCCGCGATATCCAAATCTTTGGGCGTAATTCTGTATCGGGTACCTACGGCTACTTTAAGAAAAAAGCACTGTGTAAAGGTGATTACAAAGCCAACGTAAATGAGCAACCTGGTTCAGCATCAGTGGTTCAGTCGGTAACAGCATCTATCAATGGTATTGGTTACTCAGGTATTGGTTACAAAACATCTGGTGTTAAAGCGGTTGCCTTAACTAAGAAATCAGGTAAACCCTTTATTGCAGCGACAAAAGAAAATGCAGCAAATGGCACATACCCATTAGCACGTTACTTGTATGTTTATGTTAATAAACACCCAAACAAACCATTGGCACCACTGGAACGTGAATTTGTAAAAATGATTCTTTCTAAGATTGGTCAGCAAGTGGTTGTTAAAGATGGCTACGTACCACTGTCATCTAAATTGGTTAATAAGGAATTAGCTAAGTTAGATTAGCTTTAAGCCAAGGGATTGGAAATAAAAAGCCCCGCACTAGCGGGGTTTTTTTGTGTCATGTTAGTCGTCATATTTCTGTCATGCGAGTGACACCAAAGCTTCACGCTTTCATCATGCTTCTGTCATGTTAGTTTTTCATACTGGGTCTTCAAATATTAAAACATTTTTTTGGAGATAAACACCATGGCAAAGATAAGCCGCACGTTAACAACGCTAATAACAGCGGGTTTGTTAACAACGATGACCATGCAAGCGCAAGCAAGTGAAAAAGAATTACTCGATGTGTTACTAGAGAATGGCGTAATTAGTAAAGGTCAGTACAAAGCACTAGAAAAAAAATTTGCGAAAAGTAATGGCGCAAAGCTTAGCACCAAAGGTGGTATTAAAGTTAAAAGTGCTGATGGTGATTACTCGTTCCAGTTTGGTGGCCGTATTATGGTTGATGCGGGTTATTCAGATGAAGATAAAACAGCGCTTGAATCAGGCACAGAGTTTCGTCGCTTGCGAATGTTTGCCAAGGGTAAGCTTCATAAAGATTGGGGATACAAAATCCAGGTCGATTATTCAGATGATAAGTTGGCCATTAAAGACGCTTACATTACTCATATACCTTGGGGTTTGACGATTGGTAACTTTAAGCAGCCAATTGGTTTAGAAGAACTAACTAGTTCTAAATACACAACCTTCATGGAACGTTCATTACCTGCTGTGTTTGCAACCAGTCACCGAATGGGTGTTGGCTTAAAACGAGGCGGAAACAATTGGAGTCTTGCTGGTAGTGTTTACGGTGGTAAATCTGCAGATGCTGAAAGTGGACAAGAAGGTTATGGTTTTGGTGGTCGTGCCACATTTGCACCGATAGCGGAGAAGACACGTGTTGTTCATTTAGGTGTTGCATTGGCACGTGAAGAACCACTGGATGATGCCGACACAATTCGTTTCCGCCAGCGTCCAGAGTTCCATGCTGCCAGCACACGTCTTGTTGATACAGGTAATATTTCTAATGTGGATAATATTCAACGCTACGGACTTGAGGCAGCCGTTGTGATGGGACCTTTTTCTTTACAAGGTGAGTATCTAAAATCACGTGTCAGTCGTGACAGTGGTTTTGCTGATGTCGATTTTGATGGTTCATACGTTTCAGCGAGTTACTTCCTGACAGGTGAATCTCGTCCTTATAAAGCGAAGAAGGGTACCTTTGGTCGCGTTAAGCCAAAGTCTAAATTAGGTGCATGGGAAGTGGCAGCACGTTACAGCACACTTGATCTTGATGATGGTCCAATTATCGGTGGTAAAGAAGATAACTGGACAGTAGGGCTTAATTGGTACGTAAATCCACATGTTCGCATTATGGCTAACTACATTGATGTCGATGTTGATAAAGCTGGCGTAAGCGAAGACCCAAGTATCTTTGCAGTAAGAACCCAAATCGATTTTTAATAAAACGGATGTAAAGTGGCCATGGAAGGCCGTTTTTTACTGTAATAATGATTATGACAAAGGCCGCTTTTAAAGCGGCCTTTGTCATATTCCTGTCATATTATGAGCGTACTCTCTCAAAATGCTTACATCACAGTCATTTCGGATATTTAAAGATCGATCATTTCAAGCCATTGTAACAATGGGCGGAAATTTTGTGATTGTCGCTATCTTGTTGATATTCATGTATTTATTGTATGTTGTCGCACCAATGTTTGAGTCGGCTGAAGCAGAACAGGTAGCGACATATAGCATTCCCGGTTCCGGCAAGACGTTGGCACTGGCGATGGAAGAGCAAAATGAAGTCGCGGTACGTTTCACAGATGAGGCCGAAGCAATATTTTTCCGTGCTAATAGCGGTGAGATCATTAACCGCTTTCCTCTGACATTAGGTGCTGAGTCTACAATCAGTAGTTTTTACATGGCGGGTACTAATTCGCCAATGGCAGCTTATGCAACTGATAAAGGTCAGGTTCTATTAGCTAGCCATCAATACCGTATTTCCTATCCCAATGATAGGCGTTTGATTACTCCTTTTATTGATTACCCGCTGGGTAAAGATGCCTTACAGATCGATCCAAACAAACAAGCAATTATGCAATTTGTGTTTCAGCTTGGTGAAGAGGGGCATAGTTTTGTTGCTCGTACAGCAGATGAGCGTTTATTGCTGACAAGGTTAAGTAAAGAAGGTTCTGCACTGGATGAAGATGAAGCAGAGTTAGTTGCCAATACCGTAGAACTTCCATCACCAGGTATACCGGTTGATTTCATTCTAATGGATGAAGAGCAGCGAGTGCTGTACCTCGCCAGTCGTGGCGGTGAGATGGTGCAATATGACATCAGTGATCAAGAAGATATTGTTATCCAGCAACGTACGCATATAGTTAAAGCTGATCGTCAATTAGAAAAATTGACTTGGTTAACCGGTACGATTTCTTTACTGGTGGTTGATTCAAAAGGTGATACTAGTCAATGGTTCCCTGTCCGTGATAAGGGTAACTTCCCAATACCAACCTTTATTCGCAACTTTGAAAGCAAAGCCAAGGTCAATGCAATTGCAGCTGAAAATGCGCGAAAAGGTTTTGCGGTTGTGACAGAAAAGGGAAATTTAGAGATTTTCCACACCACGGCTAATCAACAAGTCTTAAAACAAGCAACCGACATGCAAGGTGTTGAGCGCTTAGTCTTTTCACCCCGTTCAAATGCATTATTAGTCGAATCAGGTGATGCAAAACTACATTTCTGGACCGTGGCAAATGAATACCCAGAAGTTTCTTGGTCTTCACTTTGGGGTAGGGTCTGGTACGAAAGCTACCAAAAGCCTGAATATATTTGGCAGTCGTCTTCATCATCGAATGACTTTGAACCGAAGATGAGTTTAGTGCCAATTTCTTTCGGTACAATTAAAGCGGCTTTTTACGCCATGATGATTGCTGTGCCGTTAGCCATTTTAGGTGCGATGTTTACCGCTTATTTTATGGCACCAAGAATGCGCCGCATTGTTAAACCGAGCATTGAAACAATGGAAGCCTTACCTACGGTAATTCTTGGCTTCTTAGCAGGGCTTTGGCTGGCACCATTAATCGAAACGAATTTACCCGGTATTTTTAGTTTATTATTTGTGATGCCCATTGCCGTACTGATCGCTGCATGGAGTTGGACGCGTCTACCTAGCCGAGTGCGCCATAAAGTCCCAGATGGTTGGGAAGCCTTTTTATTATTGCCATTAGTGATCATCGTTCTTTATACCTCATTAGGCTTAAGCCCGTTTCTCGAGCACCAATTCTTTGGTGGTGATATGCGTAGTTGGCTAACTAATGAAGCGGGCATTAGTTTCGACCAACGCAACTCAATTGT
>JALTKP010000240.1 GCA_027078075.1 Gammaproteobacteria bacterium
GTTCTTCTAAAACATGTTGGGTGAAGTGAGAGTGTTCGTCTGAACTATGAATGGTTTCAGGACGTGCTTGTAAAATATAAAGTAAGCCATCACGACCATCTTTTGCCCATTCAATATCCATGGGTTGGTTATGATCATGATGTGCTGAGTAATGTTGTTCGATAATAACGGCCTGACGTGCAAGATCGACAATGTCATCATCATTCAATACAAACTGTTCACGTTCAGCAATGGGTACATCGATATTTTGTACGCCACCAGCTTCGTCATAAATCATGCGTAGTGCTTTATCACCTAGTTGACGTTTTATAATAGGGTGGTGTTTTTCGTTAATGGTTGGCTTAAATACATGATATTCATCTGGGTTGACGGCTCCTTGCACAACATTCTCGCCAAGACCGTATGCCGCATTGATTAACACAACATCTCGAAAGCCACTTTCAGTATCAAGTGTAAACATCACCCCAGAAGCACCAATATCAGAGCGTGCCATTTTCTGCACGCCAATGGAGAGCGCCACTTTCATATGCTCAAAGCCCTTATCGACACGATAGGCAATAGCACGATCGGTAAACAAAGAAGCAAAGACTTTTAGGCAGGTGGTAAGAACGGACTCGATACCATTTATATTAAGGTAAGTTTCTTGTTGCCCAGCAAACGAGGCGCCGGGTAGATCTTCAGCCGTTGCCGATGAGCGCAGCGCTACATCCGGTACCATGCCATATTGTTTGGTTAAATCTTCATAAGCCTTTGTTATTTCGGCTGCAAGTTCAGGAGGAAGATTACCTGCTAGAAACCAGTGGCGTATTTTTTTACCTGTTTCGGCAAGCTGGACAACATCACGTACATCCAGATTAGTAAGTAGTTTGGTAATCGGCTCGCGCAGACCATTATGATCCAGAAAATGCCAATAGGCCTCAGCCGTGGTGGCGAAACCATCTGGAATGCGCAGTCCGAGAGGGCTGAGCTCTGTAATCATTTCACCGAGAGAGGCATTTTTGCCGCCAACTATCTCGATATCATTGATACCTAAGGTGTTGAATGTCCGTACATATCGCATGGCTATGAGGCCTTTTTTGCTGGAAATTGTTATCTGATTAAGACAAACTAGCGCGCTTTCGTATAATTAACTATTACACCACCATGCTAAGAGGCATTTACATGAGTAGCAAGTCATTTCATCCACCTAAACGCACATTAATGGGCCCTGGTCCTTCTGATGTGAACCCACGTATTCTTGAGGCAATGTCTCGTCCTACTATTGGACATCTCGATCCTGTGTTTGTTGAGTTAATGGATGACATGAAAGGGCTACTTCAATACGCGTTCCAAACTAAAAATGAATTAACAATGCCGGTTTCCGCGCCAGGCTCTGCGGGTATGGAAACCTGTTTCGCTAACTTGGTTGAGCCAGGTGACAAAGTGATTGTTTGTCGCAATGGCGTATTTGGCATGCGTATGACAGAAAATGTTGAGCGTTGTGGTGGTGAAGCGATTTTAGTGGATGATGAATGGGGACAACCTGTTGATCCTGTGAAATTGGAAGAAGCACTTAAAGCAAATCCTGATGCGTGTATCGTTGCTTTTGTTCATGCAGAAACATCAACCGGTGCACAGTCAGATGCGAAGACTCTAGTAGAAATTGCACATAAGTATGACTGTTTGACGATTGTTGATGCTGTGACATCACTTGCTGGTACGCCTATCAAGGTAGATGAGTGGGGAATTGATTCGATTTATTCGGGTACACAAAAATGTTTGTCTTGTACGCCTGGTCTTTCGCCAATCAGTTTTAATGAAGCGGCATTAGAGAAGATTAAAAACCGTAAAACTAAAGTACAAAGCTGGTTCTTGGATTTAAATTTGGTCATGGGATACTGGGGTGGTGGTGCTAAGCGTGCATACCATCACACTGCACCGATTAATGCTTTGTATGGTTTGCATGAATCACTTGTTGTACTGCAAGAAGAAGGTCTAGAAAATTCTTGGGCTCGTCATGCTCATCACCATGCAGCATTAAAAGCCGGTTTTGAAGCGATGGGTTTGAAATTCATTGTTGATGAAGAACATCGTTTGCCTCAATTAAATTCAGTGACTATTCCTGATGGTGTTGATGAAGCTGCTGTACGTGGTCGTTTATTGAATGAATATGATCTGGAAATTGGTGCAGGATTAGGTGCATTGGCAGGCAAAGTATGGCGTGTCGGTTTGATGGGCTATGCGGCAAATCAGCGTAATGTTTTATTTTGCTTACAATCTTTAGATGCCGTTCTTACTGATATGGGCGCACCCATTAATAGTGGTGACGCGGTTAAGGCAGCTCAGGCTTATTATAAGAAATAAGTTTTAGACTGATGGTTTGTTGCTGCCGTCACTAATTCACTGCCGGCAAGACAAGCGCTCTGCGAGACGCTTGTAATTTGCCGTCAGCAAATCATTGACATCATCTTGCATAGTTTAAATTCTGGACAGTCGTTTTAGGAGTGGTTATTCGTTATTGTGCAGCGCCGAATTATAAGCGTATCGCAGAGCGCTTATCTCGGCGATGTGCAATGACGGGTAGTCGCGACCACCTCGATCTTTCAATTTGTATTTTTTAAATTATAAGGTTGTCAGAAGGTTTGTTGATGCTGTCACTAATTCACTGCCGGCAAGACAAGCGCTCTGCGAGACGCTTGTAATTTGCCGTCAGCAAATTATTGACATCATCTTGCATAGTTTAAATTCTGGACTTTTATTTCAGGAGTGGCTATTCGTTATTGTGCAGCGCCGAATTATAAGCGTCTCGTAGAGCGCTTATCTCGGTGATGTGCAATGACGGGTAGTCGCGACCATCTCGATAATTGTTTCAAAGACTAATTTGGATTATCGTCTGAAGGAATAGCCGTACCAACTTCAAGTTCTTCAAACCAATCTAAGAAATTGCCTACATCATCACCTTTGAATATACGTCCATGTTGCGGCGCCATGTACTCAATATCCAATTCACGTACACGACGTATCCAATCATTTTTAGCACGATTAGATGGCATCCAACGTTGATGGAACATTTTCATTCTTGGAATGTGTTCATTAAAATTATCGACAAACACAGGACCTTCAGGTGACTCAAGTGCAGCACCAACATCGCCACTCATAAGTATTTTTCCAACTGGATCATAAACATGGTAGTTACCTGATGCGTGCAGATAATGAGCAGGGATAAATTGTAGTTCAATTGAATCAAGCCTAATACTATTACCTTCATCAGGAATGCCTACGTATTCAATATTATTCATACCGAAGTGACGAATAAAACCTTCCCAAATCCAAGGTGCATGTAAACGTGCTTCTGGTAAAGCCTGATCCCATAATCCTAATGAAGAAATAATGTCAGGGTCTTGGTGTGACGCAAACAAATCAGTAATTTGATCTGCTTTAGCGTGATGAAGAATAGCGCCTAGCATTGGTGCAAA
>JALTKP010000241.1 GCA_027078075.1 Gammaproteobacteria bacterium
TCTGCAACAGCTATCAACCCTGATGGAAAACTGCATCAACTGCCACGCAGCTTACCGGATTAGCCTCTAATTAAAGCAAGCCAAAATTTACCCAGCGCGTTTCAATATTCAACATAGGGGCGCTATTCTCAAAACAACACATAGCTGACGTAAGGCTACTTTTTCCGATGCAGTAAATATCCGCAAGAACGGACATTCATCACCACTCTAATAATTTGTATATAGGATAAAAGCAAAACCCTAATTTACTAATCGTAGATTAGCGAAATCTGTGTTCTAACCCCAGCTCTTCTTAGATTTTGTTTTTTTCAGTTCATCAGATTGAGTCACAAAAAAATCACGATGGTTTTTTTGATAAACCAACGAGACCAAGCAAACCAAAAAGAAATAAAGGTAATGCCGGAGGCAACGGTACTGCGCTAATATTCTGAAGAGCATAAATATTAGGAAAATTGATCGTTGTTCGAGCATCATCACCATTCGTAAGGAAGAAATATATATCAGCACTAACCGTTCCATATTGATTGACGATGTCAGCTGTCGTCGTTCCTGCACTCCATCCTAGTACTTGCAGATCAAATTCAAAACCAATCACACCTTCAGCTGTTTGAAAACCTGGATAAGGATTACGAAGAATCCGCATCTGGCCACTATCTTGATCCTTTTGATAACAATAATCGCAAGGGAAATTATATCCCTCAGGCCCCCAATAACTTACCAGACTGCTCTTATCCTCAAACATGATTGGCGTGAGAATATCATAAGAATTAACAGGCATAGATATATCCCCATTTGTACCAGAATAAGTATGAAAGTAAAAAGCATAACCATTATTGTCGTACAATTCTGCTTTTATAGGTGAGTTTGGGTCTGGATTCGTCACAGCAAGATAGGCATTTGCCTTTTGACAAAACACAAACAAAAGAACCAAACCTACAAGCAGATTGATAAATATACTGCTCCTTCTTAACATATTATTAAAACCAAATTTGTTTTCCATTTCATCCTCCATCGTTACAATATGAAACAAGCATTATTTATGCCAAGCATATAACTCCTTGATTGTACGCCTACATACTGAAACCATGAGCAAATAATGTAAAAGTTTTTTACAGTTATACTTCTAGTTTCTGCTTCTCTGTCTTGCTTGATTACGAATATGCGATCGCATTCCCTGCATCAACAACAATAGTAGCAAACCAGAAATTGATATTGATCTATCACATCCAGAGCTACTACTATTCGCACTGCTACTAGATTCCGAGTTACTAACGGTATCAGGGTCAGCCCTTACAATTTGCATAAAATGCAATGCCGACCCCAGTTCTTTATTACCGTGACCTTACCGACCCGTTACCAAAGGCAAGACCTTCATCCCATCATCATCTTATTGTTTGTACATTAATAATCGAAAAGCCAGTTTACCATTCGTTACAGTTGCATCAATGGTATCGTCAAGATTAAATGTATCCGTAACAAATGCGTAACCGTTGTAAATGCCAACAATATCAGGCTCACCTGGGCCGCATTCTGCTGGAAACGATGTTGTTATTTTGTATTCATTTCTACTTTGATCAATAATTGACATTGATCCCACAGCACCACAACCACTAAACATCGTTGATGTCCATGTGAATGTGCCATCGGCCTGTAAATTGTATGTACGTGTTTCTCCATTGCTAAAAGTATTTGTATATACGCCAGCCAAAGATGCTAGATCAGCTGTTTTTGCATTCACTGATAACTCAGGCGCAGCATTGTAAGTGGCACTATATGTTTCAGAAGGTACAGAAATGCTACCACTTAAACCATTATTACTTTCGGTGTTTATAGTTCCTGAAAATCTGCTTCCACGCACATCTGGATATGAATAGCTTGAGCCAGTTATATTTCCTCCAGAAACTGTCCCTATAAATCCACCTGTCTCTTCCACTGAATCGTATATAGCAATATTATTATCCGAAGTAATAAAAGCAATAATAACTGTTGTTTCAATGGAATCTATAGCGGTTCCTTTGTATACCCCTGGTTCAACAGACGTTATTTCAGGATCACCTCCACCTCCTCCACTACAGCTAATTAACAATATTGAGATTGCAATAAATACAACTTTAATATTCATATTTCTTTCCTTTCAAAGTAGTTAACAGTTAGTTTGGTCAGTATTGACTTCAAATATTAAGACAAACTAAAAAATAATAATTTTACTTCACGTTATAACATTTTTTATCATCTAAAAAACCAAGTTGATCATGACATTATCCCTAAAATTAGTACCATGATGACGATAAGCCTAATTACCACATAAAACCAATTGAAGCCGATAGATTATTCACTTTGTCACCATCAATATCAAAAGATGTCATCTTCAACTCACCTAATAACTGGGTATCATTAAACACTGGAAATGCATAGCCTACGCCCAGCAATATACCAAGACCCCAGTCACTGGTTGAATCAACTATTGTTCTTGAACCTACTGTTGTTCCGCTAGAAGGAGAGTAATCATCAAGGCGCAAATTCATTCTTGCCATCCCGATATCACCTCTAACATACACCCCTGAACCTATACCCTTAATATAATATTTCCCACTTGCAGCTAAAAATTCCTGAAAGGTCTCAATCATTTTATTATCAAACCAAAATGTGTCGCCTATAACATGAAAATTAGCACCTGCAATTAGTTTATCTGATAACGGAACATATACCCCTATAACGTCAAGAGCTATGGAATCTCTTCTATTAAAATCACCTACATCGCCAGGATAATCGGGTTTAGCCGTGCCAATATTAAATTGTAAATACCAACTTTCCACTTCGGTTTCAGCATGAACAACGAAACTGCCTGTAAAACTCACAAACAAGAATGCCAGTAAAGCAATTCGTTTACCTGTACAAACTAATTTTTTTCTCACTACATTTCTCCAATCATTACAATAAGTCTGCTGCCTGTTTAAATCTTTACTTTTTATCGCCATAACACGATTAACTATTAGACTGATGTTCTTAACTTATCAGTCGCCTCTGACATTTTTCTTACATCCAGGATTTAAATTTAAAAAACGATTTTAAAACCGACGAAAGGTAATAGAAAAATTATTTCCCACCACACATATCACGCACCAATACTTACCAATGATAATCAATCAGGTGAATACCTGGATAAAAGACTTTCTGTTTAGGGAAATCGGAGGGACAATAGCAGCAGAGGTTCAGATAAGAATTTGGTCAGATCTTGCTTTTCGCCTTAATAATGCGACTCACTCTTGAATAATGTAATCTGTAGTAATCACCAATATTTTTCAAACTGTAACCAGAAGTGGTCCCCATTAGCCGGACAGGATTAAGGACAGTTTAAGTGACTTCTGCAATAATTGTCGAAAGACAGGAGCAGAAGATGAGAAGAAAACGCAGGAATCATAAACCAGG
>JALTKP010000242.1 GCA_027078075.1 Gammaproteobacteria bacterium
AAGGCGGCCTAAAATTAATTTAAGTCGTTTAGAATGCTTGGCTTGAATGCCAGATTTTCGACCAGTTTTAAAGAACTGCTCAAGACCTTTATGCTTAAAGCTCTGTATCATTTATGAAGTGTAACCCATAACGTAACAGGTGTCAATGCTTTACCTTTAAATATAACGGTTGAGCTCACCGGCAAACTGAACTAGCACCACTTTTGTGGACACTTTTCTTCATGCACACAGTTTTTCATAATTGTCTGGAGATTGATAGCCTATCCCTGAATGCAATCGTTCACGATTATAGAACTCGGTAAATTCAACGATATGCGCCACCGCCTCAATATCATTCTCAAATATCTTGTGGTGTATAAGCTCTGCCTTCATCGTATGAAAGAAAGACTCAGCAAAGGCATTATCCAATGGATTACCTTTGCGGCTCATGCTGCGCACCATACCCGCATCTTCAACGGCATTGCGGTATTCATGAGCAGCGTATTCAATACCTTGATCAGAGTGGAACAGATACCCGGGGTTGGGTGGGTAACGATGTAAAGCCATACGTAAAGCGCTCTTTGTCAATTCTGCATTGCGTTTGCGACTAAAAGACCAGCCGACCACTTTGCGGCTAAATAAATCTAAAACAATGGCATGATAAAACCACCCCGTCTTTGTTTTAATATACGTAAAGTCTCCTACCCATTGTTCACCGGTAGCAGCAGGTTTACTTAACTGAGATAACTGATTACCCGTTGATGAATAAAATGCATGTGAGCCCGGTCGCCAGGCATATAAGCCTGTGGTGGAGGCTTTAATACCTAGTTCCCGCATCAAGCGGTTAACGCGTCTGCGACTGCACGTATAGCCTTTATTACGCAGTTCGTGATGTAGCCGTGCTGCGCCGTAAGCACGCCGGTACCCCTGATGGAGTTCTTTAATGGCGCGTTTTAATTGGGTGTCATATTGACGATGAGAACTCACAGGGCGCGCCCGCCAGGCATAATAGCCACTAGTAGAAACATTAAATAAATGGCATAAACGTTTTACTTTATATTGGTGCCGGTTCTTCTCAATAAACGTAAAAATCATCGTTTTGTTTTCTCGAAGAACCGCCGGGCTTTTTTTAATATATCCAGCTCCTCTTGTGTCGAAGACAATGAACGCTCTAAGGCTTTTATTTTTCTTTTTGCTGCGAGTAGTTCATCATCTTTTGCTTTGGTTGGATCAGCCCGTTTTTTTACCTTTTTCGGTGGCGCATTGGTTTTTTTCATATGCTTGTTCTCACGTAAGGTGCCATTTTTTAACTCCATTCGCCAGCGATACAACATCACAACATGGATCCCTAATGAATCAGCTATTTCTGTTGCTGTAACGCTTAAATCATCTGCTAATCTAACGGCTTGCTTTTTAAACTCGAGTGTATACCGATCGTAGTGACGTTTGATGGTTTGACCCATTTGCTTTCCCCTTTGATGTTTTAGTCATATGACTGTCCATCAAAGTGGTGCTAGTTCACTTTGCGCCGTCCAAGCATGGCGTGTTTTTGCCATGCGGTTTGAATGATTTGTTATGCGGCATGCTACTTATCATTTTTGTGCCTCCTTGCGTTCGGTGTGTAGGAACTTACTGTTGTTGCTGCCGACCAAAAACCTGATGCTTTAGCCCCTGCTATAAGACCTACTATTATTGCTGCAATGCTTGCGGTAACGAAGACATTGCTACCTTCTGTATTTGGGCTGTAACGCCACACTACACCACCAACAACTAACCATGTAGGAATAGCAGCAAAAATAAAACTTAATATAAAAACCGCCCAATCCGTTTTGTTTTTATCTTCCATATACTCTTGGCTCATTTTCTATTGCCGCATAACGTTTGAATTAAATGGCGGCGCGGCTCTTTGCGCCGTCCAAGCATGGCGGTTTTATGCCATGCGGTTTGAATGATTTGTTATGCATTGTAGTAATAATATTCAAATAACAGCTCGTACAAAATTAATGGTATTAAAAAAGCGAGAAACTTAACAAATGATTTAAATGACCTATGCCATCCTTTATGCTTAACAAGATAATATGGAACAAATATTACTGCTAAGAGTATAACCCCAATTTTTAATCCATTAGAAGGTTTGACGCCCAGTTCTCGTGCGTCGGATATGAACCATGCGAATATAATAAATAATAATATTATTGATGATGTAAATACATATGCATTATAAAACGATTTATCTTCAAGCAAATAATCAAATGGGGTCGATAAAAAAACTAGCCCCCATAGGACAAGCATGTATATAGTGCTTTGTTTCATGTACTTCCCTTTAACTTGATTGCATAACGTTTGAACTCACCGGCAAACGCAGGCTGGCAATGCTTTTGCTTTGCAAAAGGCGTGACAGACAAGTTTGTCCGGTGGAGTAATTTGTTAGCACTCCTCACTAGTTAATGGCCTCTTGCTCTAAGAATAATGGTAGCTGTTTAAGTTCATTTCTTAGGGCCGTGTTGTCACGTAAAAAAAACGACTTTGATGTTGATAAAACAGTTGATTCTTTTTCTGCGATATACATTTCTAGCCACCTGACAGTCCTTGTCTTACCTAAACCCAAAAACGGCTTTATTTCTTTTGGGTAAATAAAACCAATCAAATAGGCATATTCTTTATTGTCACCTATTACAGATATGAAATAGTCTTCATTTCTCTCAATATTTTGTACTGTTATAGTAGCCTCGGAGCCACCATTCGATTTTCCAGCCTGATTTTCCCAAGGGAATGAATTAAATTCCTTAATAAAACCATCATAAGAAATAACACCTTTTTTATCCGCTTTATCAAAAGGATAACCAGCCATTTGTATATTAAATTTATAAGTATCTGCCATAGCTACCGAGGAGACCATTAGTATGATGAGTAAAATTAGTTTGTTCATATTTGGGTGCTAACGGTTGAGATAAGTGGCGGCGCAGCTCTTTGCGCCGTCCAGCCCGCGTTCTTTGCGGGCGAACTTGATTGATTTGTTATAGCTGCTTGCCATTGATGTACCTTACACCTTTTGTTTTTATTATGCAGGGCTTAAAGAACAAGGCTACTTACGTGTTTAATGCATTAATTTATTAACATTTTTTAATTTAAACACGCTACCGCCGAATGCAATGTGCTTTTTTGTTTGCACTGCATTTCCTTATGCCACGCTGCTAACAACAATTAAAACTCTAGTTTTCTTTCTTGTTCTTATTTTCTAAACTTTTACTATTTTTGTTCAAGCACTATAACGTTTGAGATAAGTGGCGGCGCGGCTCTTTGCGCCGTCCAGCCCGCGTTTTTTGCGGGCGAACTTGATTGATTTGTTAGGGGGTATTGCCATTACACATTTCCCTTGCGATGAAAAACAAACCAAAACACCCAAACAAAAAAGACAAAAATAAAGGTAACTATTGGTATAACTT
>JALTKP010000243.1 GCA_027078075.1 Gammaproteobacteria bacterium
CTTTGATGAAGATCGTTACTTTGATGTCTATATGGAATATGCCAAAGAGTCTGAAGAAGATATTGCGATTCGAATTACCGTGCACAATCGTGGGCCAGACGATGCCGAGATTCATCTAATCCCGCATTTATGGTTTCGCAATATCTGGGCATGGGGCGATGAACGCCTTGATGAGCCTGTCATCAAAAAAGGCCGTAAAGCAGCGCAGCATGTTCACATCGAAGCCGATGACAGTACTTCCTGTGGTCTAAAGAATCTGCCTTTTAAATATGAACTCGGCAAACGCTATCTTTATGCCGATGAAGATGGGCTTGTCATGTTCACTGACAACGAAACCAATACACGTCAGTTGTATGGTGGAGACGCCGATGATGGCAGAAAATTCGTTAAAGATGCTTTTCACCGCCACATTATTCATGGTGAAAAATGTATTAATACCAAAAATACCGGCACTAAAGCAGGGATTCATTTTACCCGTCATGTTAAAGCCGGTGGCTCAACCGTTTTAAAATTACGTCTTACCGATACGGCGACTAAAAACCCACTGGATGATGTTGATGCCATTGTTGAAGCACGTTTAAAAGACGCGGATGAATTTTATACTGAGGTTCACCCACCCAAAGCCAGCGATGATGAGAAGAACATTCAACGCCAGGCATTTGCCGGGTTAATGTGGACCAAACAAAATTATATTTTTGATGTACAGCGTTGGCTGGAAGGCGACAATTCAACCATGCCGCCGCCTGCGTCACGGAAAACAATTCGTAACCAGCATTGGCGGCATTTAAATTCCATGCGCATACTCTCTATGCCGGATAAGTGGGAATACCCGTGGTTTGCTGCATGGGATCTGGCCTTTCATACTGTACCGATCACACTCGTTGATCCTGAATTTGCCAAGGACCAACTCTGGTTAATGTTGTTTGAACAGTTCCAGCATCCTAACGGGCAAATACCTGCTTATGAATGGGAATTTTCCGATCTTAATCCACCGGTACATGCCTGGGCGGTTTGGCGTGTTTACAACATGGACAAGATCCGTAATGGCAAACCCGATCGTGAGTTCCTGCAAAAATGTTTCCATAAACTGTTAATAAATTTTGCCTGGTGGATCAACAAGGTCGATGCCGAGGGTAATAATGTGTTTGAAGGTGGCTTTCTGGGGCTGGACAACATTACCGTGTTTGACCGTTCAGAAGAATTACCGGGTGGCGCTAAACTTGAACAGTCAGACGCAACCGGCTGGATGGGGATGTTTTGCCTTAACTTAATGCGCATTGCGCTGGAGCTTGCCAAAGATAATCCGGTTTACGAAGGGCTGGCAACCAAGTATTTCCAACATTATATTTATGTTGGTGCGGCGATGAAACAAATGGGTAACCGCAATTACAATTTGTGGGATGAAGAAGATGGTTTCTTCTATGATGTGTTGCGCTACCCTGATGAAAGCTTCCATAAACTGCGCGTACGTTCACTGGTTGGCCTGATTCCTTTATTCGCCGTAGAAAGGCTTGAACGTAAAAAAATCAATGCCTTTAATGAATTTACTTCCAGCTTCGACTGGTTTGTAAAAAATCGTCAGGATGTTGTGCAACACGTTTGTAACCGTATCAAAACCAAAACAGCAGATACACATATTCTCACTATTGTGAATGAGGAACAGCTAAAACGCATCCTTGAGCGCATGTGGGATGAAAATGAATTCATGTCCGACTTTGGCTTGCGCAGCTTATCAAAACATCATGAAGCCAACCCGTTTGTGCTGGGTGAGAACACAGTTGGCTACGAGGCGGGGGAAGCCGTTTGTAAACTAAAAGGCGGTAACTCAAACTGGCGCGGTCCAATCTGGTTCCCGACCAGCTTTCTGATGATTGAATCGCTTCGTAAACTTGATACTGCCTATGGCGATTTATTAAAAATAAAAATGGATAATGGCAAGGAGGTTACTGCCGGCGATATGGCTGAACGCCTTGCAAACGGCATGATTAATATTTTCACCAAAGACAAACAAGGTCGCCGCCCGGTTTTTGGTGATGTTGAAAAATTTCAAACTGATCCGCTATGGAAAGATCATATTTTATTTTACGAGTATTTTCATGGCGATAAAGGCACTGGTTTAGGTGCCTCACACCAAACAGGTTGGACTGCACTAGTTGCCTCACTAATTGATGAATGGCGACGCTAAGTTAAGAGTGAATTAATGAAACAAGGTACGTTAGAAGAACAGTTACGCGAATGTCAACGAGAGAACAATCATCTCAAAGACAGTGTTAGTGCCATGCGTGAAGAACTTGAAGAAGTAAATCACAATGCGGATACACGTATACGAGATGCTGTCGCCGATGCAAATAGTGAGAATGCCCAATTGGTTGCCACTATTGCTGCTATTCGCGAAGAAATTGAATTTATTAATAATGAAACGACACGAAAGATTCAAGATGCAGTAGCTGATGGTCAAAGTGAAATAGCTCAACTTAAAAAAACGGCTGCTTCACTACGCGATGAAATGGAAAATATGTCAATTGAACATAAACGGGATAAACAAGATACTATTGCTGATGACAGTGCAATCATGCAGCAGTTAGAAAAAACCATTAGTTCGCTACGAGAAGAATTAGAACATTTACGCATGAGTAGCAATGAAACATTAGCTTCAGAAACCGCGCATTTTAATGCGGAAAGAACGCAATTACAAAACACAATTCAAGAATTACGTAACAAAGTCGAAACACTGAATAACAAATGAAGATTGGCAAATTATGACTAAGAAAAAAACAAAAAAAACAGCAAAAGACACTCGGCCGCTCAATGCGGAAGAGCATAAGCGTTTACGTCAGGCTGAGCTACTCGTCAATGTCAGCCGCAGTATGGCAAAACACGACACATTGGATGGTGTGCTTGAAACACTAGTACAATTAACAACTAAAGAACTTAATGCGGATCGAGGTACCATTTTCCTTAACGATAAAGAAACCGGCGAACTCTATTCGCGTGTTGCTTTAGGTAGCCGCCAACACACAATTCGAATTATTAATAATAAAGGTATCGCTGGGCATGTTTTTACCACCGGTGAGAATATTATTATTCATGATGCTTATTCAGATGACCGTTTTAATCAAGAAACTGATCAACAAACAGGTTATGAAACAAAGAGTATTATTTGTGTTCCTATAAAAACAGTTAAAGATGAAATTATAGGCGTCTGCCAAGCGTTAAATAAACAAGGTGGCAGCTTCACCGATGATGACATTGAACTCATAGAGTCGATGTCATTACAAGCAGCTGCTGTACTTAAGAATAGACAAACATCAGAAAAGATGCAGAAGTCTCGTGATCAGGAATTAGAATTCCTCGATATTGTTGCAGATATCACCTCTGAAATTGATCTCGGAAAGTTACTTCAAAAAGTAATGAGTGAAGCAACACGTATGCTCAATGCTGAACGCTCGACACTTTTCGTTAATGATGAAAAAACTAATGAATTGTTTTCTCAGATTGGTGAAGGTATCGGCGCCACTGAAATTCGTTTTCCAAACCATATGGGTATAGCCGGTGCGGTATTTGCATCGGGTAAAAGTATTAATATGCCACACGCCTATGCCGATTTACGTTTTAACCCTTCTTTCGATAAACAAACAGGTTTCTTTACCCGTTCGATTTTATGTGTGCCGCTAGTCAATAAAGTAGGTAAAGTAATTGGCGTAACACAGATGTTAAATAAACGCGGCGGTGCATTTACCTGCGAAGACGAAGCCCGTCTTAAAGCTTTTACAGCACAAGTTTCCATTGCCCTTGAAAATGCCAAACTCTTCAATGATATTCAAAACATGAAGAACTACAGTGAAAGCATGTTGGACAGTATGTCTAATGGTGTAATCACACTGGATGAGCAAAGTTCTGTTGTCACTTGCAACAGCGCGGTATTAAAAATCTTTAATGTGGAAATGGAAGACCTATGTAACAAGTCAATTGGTGACTTTCTTACTGATGAAAATGAATGGCTTACTAAACGTATTCAAAAGCTGGTTGAATCCCAAGTATCTGATCTTATTATGGACGCTGAATTAGTCTTTGGTAAGGTCACCTTATCTGTAAATATAACCTTACTGCCTCTTAACAGTAGCGATGGCGAGAAGCTTGGTAGCATGGTTATGGTTGAAGATGTCAGTGCAGAGAAACGCATGAAAGCCACCATGTCTCGCTACATTGACCCAAGATTAGCCGATCAGTTAATGGACGATCAAGAAGCAATGTCTCAAGGACATGTCGCACGGCCCACCGTATTATTCTCAGACATCCGTGGTTTTACAACACTTACTGAAGAATTAGGCGCAAAAGGAACGGTCTCATTTTTAAATGAATATTTTACCCGCATGTATGACTGCATCAATAAAGAAGAAGGTATGATCGATAAGTTCATCGGTGATGCCATCATGGCCGCATTCGGTACACCCATTGCGCATGATGATGATGAGGATCGCGCATTACGCGCAGGCATTGAAATGATTCGTTCCGTCTGGGACTGGAATGATGAACGTGCCAAAAGTGGGCTTAAACCTGTCGACATGGGGCTTGGCTTAAATACAGACGACGTTGTTTGTGGTGAAATTGGTTCACCAAAATTTAAAGATCTCACTATGATTGGTGATGGTGTCAACCTCGCAGCACGTCTTGAATCTGCCTGTAAAGAATATTCAGCACGTATCCTGATCAGTGGAAATACTCAGGAAAAATTACGCGGAACCTATCGCATACGCGATATTGATGATGTAATCGTTAAAGGGAAAACTAAACCTGTCCGTGTTTATGAAGTGCTTGACTATTACACGCCGGAGACCTTTCCTAATATGATGGATGTAGTGGGTTATTTCAGCGAAGCGCGCGAAGCCTATAGGAAAGGTAGCTGGGATCGTGCAATAAGACTATTTAGTGATGCATTGCATGCAAACCCTAATGATAAACTTTCTCAAAAGTATATTGATCGTTGTCTTGCGCTTAAAGAAAAACCACCTGAAGATTGGAATGGTGTTTTTGTTATGACGACCAAGTAACTATAAAGCCACCATAAAATGCTATTAGATTTTGAGGAACTAGACTATCAACAAACACCTCATGGTGAAATAAGTCTACGTCGACGTGCTGAGCCTAGACTCAATGGAAAAATAATCTACGAAGTAAAACTCGGTGATGAATTTCTTATGTCGAGCCTATTTCCAGAAGCCGAGATACAACTTGCCAATATTTGCCTTGCAGCTCTTAAAGGAAAAGACTGGGATATTGTTGTTGGCGGTCTAGGACTTGGATATACAGCCGTTGCGGCATTAGAAAATACAAATGTAAAATCCATAATGGTCATTGATGTCATGCAACCGGTTATCGACTGGCATCAAAAAGGTCTGGTCCCTCTAGGTGAGAAGCTTAATAAAGATCAACGTTGTACACTTGTTCATAATGACTTCTTTGCTATTGCCTCATCTGACAATAATGGTTTCTTTGCCGAAGATGCATCAAAGTTAGTTCATGCCATTTTACTGGACATTGACCATACCCCTAGTTACTGGCTTAATCCCGAAAACAGCCAATTTTATACCCAAGTGGCATTAAAAAGCATGACGAACAAACTCCATTCTGGCGGTGTTTTTGGCATGTGGTCTGATGATCCGCCCGATGAAAAATTTATTGAATTACTTAACAGTGTTTTCTCATCAACCGAGTCGCATATTATTAATTTCGCAAATCCTTATACAGGTAATGAATCATCGAATACCGTTTATTTAGCTTATAAATAATGGTACAAAAGTATAATCTCTACTAATATTAGTCATTATCACTCTGAGAGTCTGAAAAATGGATATAAATACATATCTTGAAATCATGGTGCAGAAAAAAGCATCTGATATATTTTTTACTACTGGTGCCCCTGTCAATATAAAAGTTGAAGGCATGACAAGCCCCATTGGCACAACCCCTTTCCCACCAGGCCAAGTAAAAAAACTAGCTTATGCCATTCTGTCAGAAGAACAAATACAAACATTTGAAGATACCTATGAATTAGATCTAGCTTATTCAGTTAATAATGTAGGTCGTTTTAGAATTAATTTGTTTAAACAACGTGGCGAAGTCTCGATGGTAATTCGTTACATAAAATGGAAAGTACCTAGCATTGAAGAACTTGGTCTACCACGCGTTTTAAGCCAACTGGTTATGGAAAAACGTGGTCTTATTATTGTTGCTGGTTCAACGGGTGCAGGTAAATCAACAACCCTTGCCTCAATGCTTGACTACCGTAACCATAATACTACTGGTCATATCCTAACGCTTGAAGATCCAATTGAGTTTATTTATCACCACCAAAAATCTATTGTTAATCAACGTGAGATAGGGCTTGATACAAAGTCTTACGGTGAGGCACTTCGACATGCTGTTCGTGAAGCACCTGATGCCATTTTAATTGGGGAAGTCCGTGATCAAGAAACAATGAAACACGCTATTTCCTATGCTGACACTGGTCACTTGTGTCTAACCACCTTGCATGCCACAAATACAGAACAGGCACTGCAGCGCATTGTTAATTTCTTCCCAGAATCAGCACGTGAACAACTTTATATGGATCTTTCTTTATCATTGCGTGCCATTATTGCACAACGATTAGTTATTGGTGTTGATGGAAAATTAGTACCAACACTCGAAATTCTTATCAACACCGCCAATATTCGTAAGACAATTCGTGATGGTGAGATTAATACGATTAAAGAAATTCTTGGCAAGAAAATTAACAGTGAGCTAGTTTCATTTGAAGATGACCTTATTCGGCTTCATAAAGAAGGTAAAATAACCATAGAGCAAGCTATGGCAAATGCTGATTTACCGGGTAATGTTAAACTATCAATTAAACTGGGTGGCAGCGGGATTTCGACAGGCGACAGTATCTTTTCCTAAGTAATAATAAATACATCATTGGGTAGCGAAAGTTATATGAACGATGAAAAAAGAACGGGGAATAAACCAATACCCGATAATGTCGTTGATTATCTGAATACAGCTCAATTAGCTGAACTTCACAAGATTGAAGGCTTCGGCTGGAATGTTAAATACGTGCGACACCCACTTTTTCAAGATCCTGTTGTATTTGTATCCAGTGCTGATGGTCAATCAATTGGTATACTTGAAGAAGATGGCAGATTAAACCTTGAACCTGATATCGAAACAAGAAAATAACGAGGTACAAAATAATTAAATACCTTTGGTTATTCACTTTCTCTGTAAGTTTAATCTGGTCTGGCATCAATCCTAAAGACCAGTTTACTTGGTTTCTTGAAGTTTTACCGGCAATAATAGGTTTAGCGGTTATACTTGCTACCTATAATAATTTTAGATTAACACCACTCGTCTATAGCCTCATTTTAATTCATTCCATTATATTAATGGTCGGTGGTCACTACACTTATGCTGAGGTTCCACTATTCGACACCCTCCAAGAATTAATGGGCTCTTCTCGAAATAACTACGATAAGGTCGGACACTTTGCACAAGGCTTTGTCCCTGCATTAATTACACGTGAAATTATTCTACGTAAAAACATTATTAATGGCATAAAATGGCAAAACTTTTTCATTATTTGTTTTGCACTTGCCTTTAGTGCCTTTTATGAACTTATTGAATGGTGGGTCGCACTCGCATCAGACGAAGCTGCTGATGCTTTCTTAGGCACGCAGGGTTATGTATGGGATACACAATCAGATATGGGGATTGCTCTAGTCGGTGCAATTACCTCCTTAATTTTTTTAAGCCACCACCATAATAAACAACTAAACAATTTAAAACCTGTATAAATTAATTAATTTTAAATTTATTCACATCTGTCAAGAGTTGCTGCGCTAAACTTGTTAATTGCTGACTAGACTCCATTGTCTGCCTAGCACCTTCCGTTGTTTCATCGGCAATTTGACTAATATTAATAATGTTACGATTAATTTCTTCTGTAACAGCCGTTTGTTCTTCTGAGGCTGTTGCTATTTGTGCATTCATATCGCTAATTGTATGAATAGAATCTGAAATTTGTTTTAGTGATTCACTAGTTTCATTTGCATGACTAACCGTTTCATTCGCTTTGACTTGGTTCGAATTCATAGCACCAACCGCATCATGAGCGCCTTTCTGTAAAGCCTCAATCATATTTTGAATTTCTTGTGTTGATTCTTGAGTTCGACTAGCCAAGGTTCTAACTTCATCTGCAACAACCGCAAAACCCCGGCCTTGCTCTCCTGCTCGAGCCGCTTCAATTGCAGCATTAAGGGCAAGTAAATTTGTTTGTTCAGCAATACCGCGGATAACATCCAAAATAGTACCAATTTTTACAGTATCATCTTCTAATGTCTGAATAACACCTGCCGCTGCTTCAACTTCAGCCGCTAATTCACCAATCGCACTAATCGTTTTCTCAACGACATCAATCCCGTTTTTGGATTCAGAATCTGCTTTTGTTGCTGCTTGTGCAGCATCAGCAGCATTTCTGGCTACCTCTACCACTGTTGCAGTCATTTCATTAATAGCCGTTGCCACTAGATCAGTTTCCATCTGTTGCCGTAAAATTCCTTGATTAGTATTGTCGGTAATTTGACTCACTTGATCAGCCGCAGAAGTAAGATCCGTAGAGCTACTATTAATTAATTGAATTTGATTTTTTAAGCTTGTTACTAATTGCTTAAGCCCAATAGACATTTCAACAACATCTTTGAAACCATCTTCTTTAATTTCTACTGTTAAATCACCCTCGCCACAACGGTGCATATTATTAGTTAAATAACCAAGCGGCTTGAATAAAAACTTTTTCAATAGAAAAAGAATAAGTGTAAGGGCAATCGCCATTAAAACAACAAATTCAGCAATCATGCTCTGCTGCGTAGAAGCCATTGTATTAAACAAAAACTCAACATTTTCTCTTGCCTGAAGTTTCATAACCGGCTTATTGTTAACATCTTTTAAGGTATAACTAATCGTTAAGGTGTTTTCAGTTTCATCCATCCAATCATCAGTCTGTTTAATGGTAGTATCGTTTGCCGTATAAATAGCCAAAGGAGCTTGTAGCATTTCATTCACTTTAAACAAATTATGTTCAGGTGAAACGATGACCTCCATATACCCTTTTATAGAGAGCCCCCCAACGGGTATTAGTACTGAATATAAGGGCATATCACCATTCAGCCATAATCCACCTAACGATTTCAAACGCTCAGCGCCTGTTCTATCTCTTGCTCTACTTAATATTTGCTCCGACAATGAAGTGGATAAATTTGTTAGCCCTTTTGAGCTTTGAGATACCAGATTAAAATTCAAATCATAAATTCGTACTTTTTTAAGATCTATCATTCCTGTGGTCATATATCGCAAATGAAACTGTTCATTTAAAATATCCGACAAGGACTTTTTGTTCTCACTTGTAGGGTTAGATATTGTTTGCTTGACTAAGCTACGAAACCCTGAACCTTTCTTCACTTCAGTTCCTAAATCAACCGATATTTTTCTTAATTGGCGGATCCCTTCCTTTGCTGAGACATCTAAAATTCGCGAAAGAATTTTCTGCTGAGATATTATTGCCGCATCACGAAAAGTAAAGGAAGAAATAACCGAGAGTAATATCGTTATACTACTCACAGTGATTAATGAAGCAACGATAACCGCTTTAATTGATATTTTACTTATCAGCATTTCTCTACCCTTTATTTTTCGTATTTACGTTTATTATTTTAACCTTTTGTTACAGGTAAACCTTTTTCTATCCATTCAGCCCAGCCACCACGGAACCAATAAACATTTTTATAACCATCCTTTACTGCAATTTTTGATGACTCAACACTTCGCCCACATTTTTCGCCATTACAAAAAAATACAACTGGGGTGTTTTTAGACTTAATATGACTAGATAAGCTCGCCGGCGTTGTATCTGTATTCACTAGCCCAATAGAACCTTCAATGTAACCTTGCGCGCGATCACTTGGTTTACGCGCATCAATAATAACCAAGTTATTATACTTATCGGCTAACTCAATCAATTGCTCTGCACTAATCTTTGTGGTTCCCTGAATACTCTCAGGTACTTCTTCGCCAGCTATAACGATATGGCTAGCAAATAGACTTAGAAGTAAAAAACAAAAAACTCTGTTCAACAATTTCATAATGTAATGACCTCAATAAATACATAAAATATTAAATAGTGTAATATTTTAATAACACACCCAAATATAATAAAAAACACATATAAAACAAATAGATAGAATCAGCACCTATACTAAAGTACTACACTTACGTTATCGGCACTTAAACCATTATCTTTAAGATAATTTAGATATAATTAAGCGTAGCGACGTCATTACAAAAAATAATAATTCAGGAACCTAAAATCGTGCCCTCTACACCCCAAATCCCCACAGAAAGACCGGAAAATATTAGTCTATTTGAAGCCTTTGTTTACTGGCTTAAATTAGGCTTCATCAGTTTTGGTGGGCCTGCCGGTCAAATAAGCATGATGCACCAAGAGTTGGTGGAAAAACGTCGTTGGATTTCAGAGCATCGTTTCCTTCATGCACTCAACTACACCATGGTGCTGCCGGGCCCAGAAGCACAACAATTAGCAACCTACATTGGCTGGCTGATGCACGGTGTGTGGGGAGGTATCATCGCTGGGGTACTGTTTGTCATTCCTTCACTCTTTATTCTTATTGCTCTGACCTGGGTTTATCTCAGTTATGGTGATGTTCCTGCCATTGCAGGCATTCTGTATGGGATTAAACCTGCTGTAACCGCCATTGTTGTATTTGCTGCTTATAGAATTGGCTCTAGAGCACTTAAAACAAATTCACTACGTATCATGGCATTACTTGCCTTTGTCGCTATCTATGCCTTTAGCGTGCCTTTTCCTTACATTGTTTTAATTGCTGGTTTAATTGGCTATGCAGGTTCGCGTGTTGCTCCTAATGAATTTAAAGCTGGTGGGCATCATGGCAGTAGTAAAGATAGCTATGGCCCGGCACTTATTGATGATGATACTCCTATACCAGAGCACGCCACATTTAATTGGGGACGTTTAATTCGTTTTACAGCTATTGGTCTCTCACTTTGGGTAGCAGTCATGGCAGGCTTAGTGAGTGTTTACGGTTGGGAAGGTACACTCACTCAAATGGGCTGGTTCTTCACTAAAGCAGCCCTAGTTACCTTTGGTGGCGCTTATGCTGTGCTTCCCTATGTTTACCAAGGTGGTGTAGAACAATATGCTTGGTTAACGGGTACACAAATGATCGATGGCTTAGCACTCGGTGAAACCACACCGGGGCCACTTATTATGGTTGTTTCATTTGTTGGTTTTGTCGGTGGTTGGACCAAAGAAATTTTTGGTACAGAAAGTCTCTTTTTAGCTGGGGCTGCAGGTGCAAGTATTGCAGCCTTATTTACCTTCTTACCTTCATTCCTATTTATTTTAGTTGGCGGCCCTGCGGTAGAAGCAACACGTGGAGATTTAAAGTTTACTGCACCACTGACAGGAATTACTGCTGCTGTGGTAGGTGTAATTCTGAATTTAGCCGTGTTTTTTGCTATTCATGTACTGTGGCCGAATGGCACAGAGGCAAATTTTGATTGGGTATCAGCCGCAATCGGCGCACTCGCTTTTATTGCCTTATTTAAATTCAAAATTGGTATTGTTCAAGTTATTGCAGCCTGTGCGATCATTGGTTTTTCATACTCTTTTTTACTTGTGTAGCATGAGGCTAGATAAAAATAACCATGCCGAATGATGATGTTATTGAAAAACATTTTGATATTAAACAAGGTGATGTCACTGCAGTTGATATCATCAGCAGTGCAACAAACTTATCTAAAAACATTATCAAGCAAACTATGGCTAAAGGTGCCGTTTGGGTTACACGCTCTAAACATACCCAACGTTTAAGGCGTGCAAGTCGTAAGCTTAATGTAGGCGATACTTTACATTTATATTACAACCCTGATGTACTTGCTACCGAACCACCTGAACCAATACTAATAGCCGATGAAAAAGACTATAGCGTTTGGTTTAAACCCTGTGGTCTATTATCACAGGGAAGTAAATGGAGTGATCACTGCACAATTACCCGCTGGGCATCACAACACTTAAAACCGGAACGCTCAGCTTTTATTGTGCATCGTCTTGATCGCGCTGCAACTGGATTAATTTTGGTTGCTCACACCAAGAAAGCCACAACCGCACTAACACAGTTATTTCAACAACGCGCTATTAAGAAGAACTACCAAGCTATCGTACAGGGTCATTTTCCAGAATCACCAAAAGTGTTAACAATAGAAACACCGATTGATGACAAACCCGCCGTCAGTCATATCAAACTAATAGGGTATTCAGAAGAACGTGATTGCTCACTTGTTAATGTTGATATTGAAACTGGTCGCAAACATCAAATTCGTAAACATCTGTCCTCTATTGGCTTTCCGATTGTAGGTGATCGTCTCTACAGTGATGAACAGGGATTTAAGACAGATTTACAGTTAACGGCTGTTTCTCTTAGCTTCACTTGCCCCATTAGCAACATGCCTCGTCGTTATAACCTCGATAGTCAGTTACGCCCACAACTCTAAAACACTGTTGGCGTGCCAATGTTTGCTCTATAATCGCGCCCAGATACCAACT
>JALTKP010000244.1 GCA_027078075.1 Gammaproteobacteria bacterium
GTCGTATCGATGATTACTGGGCTCTGCTCGGTCGCATTTCAGCACGTTGGCCACTAGGTAATTCAGGAATGAAATTTCAGTTAGGTGGTGAGTTAGGTTACGCAGGTAATACGCCGACTAAGCTAGCAGCGAAGACAGGCACATCAGGTAAAGTCGGCGGTAGTGCGGTACACGTAACCTTTAACTTTCTTGATATTGTGCCAAAGCATAGTTTAGGTATTGTCGTCGGGCGCGTAGAAGCGGGTTGGTTATTGTCGCCGGATTTTCGAAACAATAATACGTTGGTAGAGGCTCGTTATTTATGGAAAATAAATAAAAAGTCTAAGTTTGAAGCACGCTTACGTCGCCGTGAAGATCTGGATGATATAAATGGTGCGTTACAAGATCGTGTCGATGTTGATTATTATTTACGTTACACGCAAAAGTTTTAATTTGAATGTTCTATGCAAAGCCGCTGCTTAAATTAAGCAGCGGCTTTTTTATGTTTATTTTGTCGGCATTTTCGTAATTGTTGTAACCAGATAAAGTCAGTAAAATTCATATAATCGCTGCGGCATCCAGTTGAGGCTGTTGTAATGCAATTCACCATACCCACCAATAGTTGTTTTTGCCGCTACTGCCATGTCCGCCACCATTGAGTGAGGTATTTACGTTAGAGTTAGTGGCAACACCTTGCTCAAGCATTTCACCCGTTGCTTCTACTTTTTCTTGGGATGGATTGCCCACAATATGAATATAAGTGCAAATCATTTGCATTAGTGTGTTGGTTATGGCTTTATCCCTGTAATTCATAGGGATAAGTTGAAATAATGACTTTGATCATTGTGTAGACCGAGTACAATAGGCGTCAATCTGATTGCGTTGATCTAATATCAGCGATGTTAAATAGGAGCAGATGATGGAATTTAGCAGTGCAATGAATGAACAAGATATTACTCTGACAGCAGCAGCTCAAGGCGTAATGCTTAAACTGTTTGATGATGTCGAAGATGAAGATATCACAGCAATCCGTTTATTTGTGTCAGGCGGTGGCTGTAGCGGCATGACTTATGGCATGACATTTACTGGCGATCAGTTTGATAATGACAAGATTTATGATGCTGATGGTTTTAAAGTCTATATTGATTCAGTGGCGTTCAATTACCTGCAAGGGGTTGAAATTGATTACGCTGAGAATGGTATGAATGGCGCAAGCTTCGTTTTCAATAACGTTTTTGCTTCAACCGGTGGTTCAGGTGCCTGTGGTGGTTGTGGTGGCGCAAGTGGCGGTGGCTGCGGATAAGCGTTCTGTCATTTTTAAAGATTAAGAGTCTGCAGCTATAATGGCTGCAGATTTTTTTATGCCCATGACATACTCAAAATGCCTCGTTTACTGATTATTGCACCGCATCATAGTTACCGAATTGCGCCTTATATTAATGCGGCAAAGCAATTAGGCATCGATATTACAATCGCTTCAGCGGGCGAACATTCCATTATTTCAGTGATCAATAAAGGTCTGCATATAGATTTTTCTGATCAGCAGCAGGCGTTGCTAGAAATCCTATCAGCTGCAGAAGAAACACCTTTTCAGGCGGTACTCGGTACTGATGATATGAGTGTAGCTCTTGCAGCAAGCGCTGCAAAAGCACTAGGCTTGATGCACAACCCTCCTGCGGCAGCATTAATTGCACGGCGTAAAGATCACGCGCGTGCTTGCTTACTTTCTGCTGGTGTCGCAGTTCCTGCACATCAACGTATTGAGTTAGGCAGTTCTATTCCTGCTCAATTAGAAGAACTTAACTACCCCTGTGTTCTGAAACCATTAGCCATGTCAGGAAGTCGTGGCGTGATTCGTGTTGATGATACTGACTCGGCTCAATTAGCGATATATAAAATCATGACAATATTGCGAGAAGTTGAGGTTGCTGATGAAGCCGAAGCTATTTTCGCAGAGTCATTTATTGAAGGAATTGAAATTGCCTACGAAGGCATCTTAGCAAATGGCGAATTAACAACATTGGCACTGTTTGATAAACCAGATCCGCTTAATGGCCCTTATTTTGAAGAAACTTATTATATTTCTCCTTCGCGTTTGTCGGAGAAATTACAACAACAAGTGAAGCAAACAGTGCTCGATGCCTGTCAGGCTTACGGTTTACGCCAAGGTCCCATACATGCTGAATTGCGAATTGATGCGAACGAGAAGGCTTGGGTGCTCGAAGTTGCCGCTCGCACAATTGGTGGTGAATGCGCAAGACTAGTAGAACTTGTTACCGGTCAGGCATTAGAGAAACTGGTATTAGCACAATTACTTGAAATACCATTACCAATAATTAAATTTCAGGCTGGGGCGGGTGTATTAATGATCCCCATACCACGAGCGGGAATTTTAAGGCGCATCGAAGGTATTTCTGATGCAAAAGCCGTATCGGGAATAGAAGAACTGGTGATCAGTGTGCGTGATGGGCATGAATTAGTGCCACTGCCAGAAGGATCAAGTTACTTAGGGTTTATTTATGCGGTGGCTGATTCTGCTGAGGATGCTGAATTTGCATTGAGAGAAGCGCATAGAAAATTAACAATTGTGACAGCACCGGTGTTTAAATTGTCACCGGCATTGTCATAACAAGCTGCGGCTTATTTTTTACCGCCACCGCCGCCAGCATTAAAGCCAGGAGGCAAATCACCAGCATCGCCTTCACCGAAGAAAAAACCTTCCATGCCTTTTTCAATGATCTCAAAGCTACGAGGATCTGCGGTGCTTAGACCATTTTCATTCATGATGGTGGTGAGTCGCTCCAACCATTGTTTCCAGCCTTCAGCAGAAACATTCTCATAAATACGAACACCGAGCTCACCCGGGTAAGGATTGCTTTCAAGCCCTTCAGCTTCGCGCTTGAGGACAACACATTGCACCATTCTTGCCATGAGACTGCTTCCTATTTTTGTTTCTACTAAATAACGACGGCGATTATAGCGAAAAAAACACCGAAGCGGGCACCTTCAGAGTAACTTATTTTTAAAAGGGTTTTACTGAGGCAAGAATGATAATGGCAACCAGAATAAGTACTGGTATTTCATTAAACCAGCGATAGTAGACATGCCCATGTTGGTTACGCCCTGCCTTAAAGTCACGTACAAACTTGCCACAAACGATGTGATAGCCAACTAATACTACAATCAGCACTAGCTTTGCGTGTAACCAACCGCTATTGCTATAAGCTTCCCAAGCATAATCAAATAGCATCCAGATACCGAAAATAACGGTAAGAATCGCACCCGGTGTCATGATGCCGTAGAACAATTTACGTTCCATGATTTTGAAACGGTCATCGCTGACTTTATCGTCACTCATGGCGTGGTAAACAAATAGGCGTGGTAAATAAAATAAACCAGCGAACCAAGTCACCATGAAAATTAAATGCAGAGCTTTAAGCCACATTAAAGTGATGCCTGTGTTGAGCCCAACATGGCTTCAATTTTTGCAGTAACAGATGCCATGTCCATTTCACCGATTTTTTTCATAACGATACGACCATCAGGTGAAATTAAGAAGCTGGTTGGCGTTAGTTGAATATTACCAAAAGCACGGCTGGCACTACCATCTACGTCCATTGTAACGATGTAAGGTAATTCTCGACGTTTAACTAATTCAGTGACATGGCTAGGTGGATCATAATTCATTGTAATTGCAATAATATTTAAACCACGTGGCGCGAGTTTGTTGTGTAGCTCAATAAGATGAGGGATCTCTTTAATACAGCCGGTACAGGAGGTTGCCCAAAAAGTAAGTAACACGGGTTTACCCTGAAATTGTTCCAGTGTCAGTGGGCGGTTATCCAGCGGGTAAAGTTTTAATTTTGGTGCGGCACCAATTCCAGCAGGCGACAACCAAACGTACGCGAGTAACCCGATAATAGCGACGGCAATGGTCGCAATAAAAGTATCTTTTGTTTTCATAATTTAAATAAACTTAGTTAAGGCGATGGTGGCGGAATTTGTTCCGGCGTGGGTTTAGTTGCTTCAACATTGGGTGTTGCTGTCGCCGGTGGTTCATCAATCATGCCTAGTTTACGACCTAACCAATTGAATAAACGTTTCATGGCACGCCATAGTTTTGGCAACAACCAGATGAGTAATAAAATAAATACGGCGAGTGCAGCAACAAATAACCATGGGTAGTTAAGCGCTGTCCAAAGCCCACCAATTACGGCAGCATCTTCTGCAATAGAAGCTGTCCAGTTACTGAAAGGTTCGGGTGAGGCATTAATCATCACACGAGTACCGGCCTTAGCGGCATGAGAACCGGTAGCGAGGGTGCCACCCAATATAAAAGCAGACAGTTCAACAGCAGGCGATACGTCACCTACTGCGGCGGCAGCCAACATGGCGCCCGCAGGAATACGGATAAAGGTATGAATTGCGTCCCAGCCAGTATCGACACCGGGAATTTTATCGGCAAAGAATTCAACACAGTACATGAAACCTGCCGCGATCATTACGAGAGGGTTCATCAAAATTTCAAGATCGGGTGGTAAGTTTACATCACCCGTAGTGCCCATCCAGCCCAGCATGAACATAGCGGCATAGAGGTTAATCCCACTTGCCCAGGCAACCCCCATTGTCAGAGAGATAACTTGAATTGTTTCCATTTAATGTCTCGCTTTTAACGCATTGAAGCTTATGACAAGTCTAACGTGTTTGAGTTGCATTATAAAACAGGCGTGTGACTAGGTTGCAGGTTTATCCAAAGGTTTTACCGGCTCTGAATCAGCATCACTTGATTCTTTGTTTTCCATAAATGGCGCTGCCAGCGCCTCATAAATAGCTTCTGGACAAATCAGTTTTGAAACAGCTTGTGCAATCAGTGCAGTGAGCATCAGTGGTAATAGCATTTCATTATTGCCGGTCATTTCCATAACAATTACAAAAGCGGTGATAGGGGTTTGAACGACACCGGTAAAGTAGGCAACCATACCGAGTAAGACAATGGTTTCAGCAGGTACAGCGCTAAACCATTGTGCGAAGAAAGCTCCGATGCCAGCACCTGTTGCGAGTGAGGGAGCAAAGATGCCACCAGGAATGCCACTTAAATAGGATGCGAGTGTCGCAAACATTTTCATAATTGGGTAACTGGTATCGAGCTCACCGACACCTGTCACCAGTATCCGTGCTTCATCGTAACCTGTTCCGTAGGTTGTGTTACCGGATATAAGTCCAATAACCGCGATGCTGAGACCACAAATAAAGGCAATACGAAGAGGAAATTTCAAATGCCAAGGAGCTAACTTGCGGGTACTACGAACCAATATAAGGCTAAATAAACCACCCAAACCTCCACCTAATACCCCGCAGACCAATACTGCGAGCCAGCTGGAGGTTAACGGTAGGCTGACATTGCTGGTACCAAAATAGGTATAAGGACCTTGAATAACAATGGCGGTTATACCGGCGATGACAACGGCAGTCAGGATGGTGCCACTGGTGCGCTGTTCAAAAGAACGACTCATTTCTTCAATGGCAAATACAATACCTGCGAGTGGTGTATTGAACGCTGCGGCGACACCTGCAGCACCACCGGCGAGAATGAGACCACGATCCATGAAGTGTTGAGGGAACTTAGCCAAATTTCCGAGTGAAAACATAATCGCAGCACCAACGTGTACAGTTGGGCCTTCACGACCAATCGATGCACCGCCGAGTAAACCTAACAGCGTGAGTAATATTTTACCTACCGCGATACGTAAAGAGAGCAATGATGCACGAAGCTTGTGATCAGTCATGTTTAATGCAGCAATCGATTGCGGTATCCCGCTACCTTGTGCGCCGGGGAAATAACGTCGTGTCAGCCATGACACAAGCATTAATAGCAGTGGGGTTACTGCCAAGGGCAAGTAAGGGGAGATAGCAATAATCTGTTTGAAGAAACCATGGCTGTGTTCACTGGCAATCGCAAACGCGGTTGCCGCAATACCGACAAGGATTGCGCTAAACCAGAAAACCAGTTGAATCTTCCAGGTGGTGGTACACAAAACCTTGTTACGGATAGATAGTAATGTTGAACGCACCCGCTAGCCCCTGATAACAGCAATGAAAGGCGGCATCTTAGCATTAACAGCGGTTTAGCTCGAATTCATAAGTTATTGGAGAGATGGTTTTATCGGGTTTAGATAGGCATTACACTATTTAAGGATATTCTTATAAAGTAATATAAAATCAATAACTTGACGAGGGTTAATAGATTCGATAGATTACACGCAGTCAAATAACTGCTTTAGCCCACAGCACAAAGTGAGCTAACAGTAACAAAAATAATAATAAGACAACTAATAATAATAAAAATATATAAATGCAGACTCTGCGGCTTCGGCCGCTTTTTTTTGTCTCTTTTTTAGACCGCTTTAAGCAATAAAGTTCAATAGTCTGCATACAGCACTTCACACTCAGCCAAGACATGCCTATGATGCGGTTCTTAAACGAAATAATAGATTACTGAGCGAACAACATGAGCAAGATAAAAACAGGCATAGTCGGCGGCACAGGTTACACAGGCGTAGAACTACTGCGGCTATTGGTGTTGCACCCTAATATTCAGTTGGATGTCATTACCTCTCGTGGAGAGGCTGGCACCGCTGTAGCGGATATCTTCCCGAACCTGCGTGGTCACGTCGATTTGCTGTTTACGGCGCCAGATGATGCCAATTTAGAAGAATGTGATGTGGTGTTCTTTGCCACGCCTAATGGTATTGCTATGCAACATGCTCAAGTGTTGTTAGATGCCGGTGTTCGGGTTATCGATCTTGCTGCGGATTTTAGAATTACGGATCTCGCTGAATGGGAAAAATGGTATGGTATGACTCACGCCAGCCCTAAACTAATAGAAGAAGCGGTTTATGGGTTACCAGAAGTAAACCGTGAAGCGATTAAATCGGCTCGGTTGTTAGCAAATCCAGGTTGTTACCCAACCGCGACACAACTTGGTTTTCTGCCATTGATTGAAAATAATCTAATTGAAACCACGGGTTTGATTGCTGATTGTAAATCAGGCGTGAGTGGCGCAGGTCGGTCTGCGAATGTGGGTATTATCATGAGTGAAGTGAACGAAAGCGTAAAAGCTTACGCCGTTCCCGGTCACCGGCATTTGCCTGAAATTCGTCAGGGACTGCAGCAAGCCGCGGGCAAAGATGTAGGCCTGACCTTTGTTCCTCATTTAATGCCAATGACCAGAGGCATCCATTCAACCTTGTATGCGAATTTAGTGAAAACTGATGTCGATTTACAAAGTCTCTATGAGCAACGCTATGCAGATGAGCCTTTTGTGGATGTTCTACCGGCAGGTAGCCACCCTGAAACCAGAACCGTTCGGGGTGTTAATACCTGTCGGATTGCTGTGCACAGGCCACAAGACGGCAATACAGTGGTTGTGTTATCAGTGATTGATAACTTGGTAAAAGGTGCGGCAGGGCAAGCGGTGCAAAATTTAAATATTATGTTCGGTTTGGACGAGCAAACAGGATTACAAGGAATCGGTTTACTTCCTTAATAGAAGTTGCTGAATTAAAACAATGAAGCTTTCACCACAACTGGTTGTTCATGAACGTGACCCTTTAAAACGAGGTATTTTAGTTGCCTTGTTGGTATTTGTGTTAATAGGGTTAGGTTATTTAATTTATGACTATGGTCATTCTCGTTCTGACTATGATTATGATGGTTTAGAAAATCAAAATAACGTTTTACAAGATAGAATTTCACAGCTTGTTACTGAAATAGAAAAAACACGTGATGAATTAGTGGCAAGCAAAAGTAATAGTGAAGTGGAACAGTTAGCTTATAAAGAAGTAGATAAATCATTGCGTAATCTACAGTCCGAGATATTAGAGCTTAAGGAAGAGGTTGCTTTTTATCGAAGTATTGTGGCGCCACGAGAATCTGCGGGTGGTTTAAGAATTCAACGTTTTAATATTGCCAAAGCGGCTGAGGGTTATAGATACAAGTTAGTGCTAACACAGGTCATTAAAAATAGTCGTATTACTCGTGGCAAGGTAGTTATGCAGGTTGAAGGTGTGCGAAATGGAAAGTCGGTTAAAATAAACTTAACCTCACTATCTGCACAGGGACAAAAGCAATTGGACTTTAGGTTTAAATATTTTCAGAGTTTTGAAGGTGACTTAATCATGCCAAAAAACTTCACACCAAGTCGAGTACATGTCAAAGTATCATCTAATCGGGTGACATTGGAAAAAACGTTTGCTTGGCCTGACGCATCATTTAAAACATCGGCACTATGACAAACATTGAACGAAATGGATTTTGTTGCTTAGTTTCAATCTTATTGATGTTTTCTTCACCGTTGTCTGCGCAGATGACGGTTGAAGATGTTTGTAAAAAAATATCGAAAAAATTAGCCAGTGTTAGTTATAAAGAATGCGATATCGGTTTTGAACTGTCAGGCGCAGAATCGGTTCAAGGTATCCCTATCCTTGTTAAGGAATATCCTCCTTTACCTCCACGCAAGCCGCAGTCAAGAGTATTAGTGATTGGCGGTATTCATGGCGATGAATATTCATCGGTGAGTGTGGTGTACAAATGGTTACGTAAATTAGAACGTTATCATTCTGGTTTATTTCACTGGAAAGTTGTTCCCTTACTTAATCCAGATGGTTTACTAAGAAGAAAATCACAGCGCATGAATGCTAATGGTGTGGATTTGAATCGGAATTTCCCTACTCGTGACTGGCATCATTTAAGCCAACACTACTGGGTTAAGCGGACTTATAAAAATAAACGTCGATACCCAGGTAAAGATCCACTTAGCGAACCAGAAACACGATGGTTGTATGATCTAATAGAAGAATTTAAACCAGATGTGATTATTGCGGTTCATGCACCTTATGGTGTATTGGATTTTGATGGGCCACCACGTGCGCCAAAACGCCTAGGGCAGTTGTACTTGAATTTACTCGGTGCTTACCCTGGGTCATTAGGTAATTTTGCAGGTATTGAAAGAGAAATACCTGTGATTACAATTGAGTTAAAACACGCGGGTATCATGCCATCACGCAAAGAGATTAGTCATATTTGGGGTGATATGGTGCGTTGGTTAATGAAGAATACGCCACGAAAGCTAGAAAAACCGGTGCAACAAGTGGTAACACCTAAGCTAAAAGAACCGGTGAAGCAATTGGTAACACCTAAAATAAAAGAACCGGAACCGGTACAACAATTAGTAACACCTCTTGAGGTTCACGCAGGTCCTTCATAAATTATCTGCCATTGCTTATCTTTATTGCGCTGCCAGTAAAGACGTTTATTACCTACCTTATTAAAGTTACTACTACGGTAATTTTGTTGGAAAGAAAATTCCAGCATGTTTTCTACTCCAGGGTAACGAAAAATACTCACGTCATTTAATTCTACATTGATAAACGACTTCTTCGCGTTAACCTTAGTTTTATGGTTTGACCACCAGAGATAATTTTTCTTACCACTACGAAATTTTTCTTTAGAGTAATTTGATAAATACCTGAGGTTATCTAAACTTTCCCAGTCATTAACCCAATTATCTAATAACTCTGCATGTTCTCGTCGTTGCGCTAACCAATCGTTACGGTTTATCCAGTTTATTTTACGAGTAATAACAACTGGGCTTTTTCTTACATTCACAAATGATCTTAAGTTTGTGAAATCATCATTACTTAGAGCAACACAGCCCTCACTTGAAAGAGGTGGGCGACTATAGGTGTTGGTAGGTGTTCCATGTAACCAAATCCCATGACCGGTTCTACCTAGTCTGAGATCCCACTTATTAGGGTAATCAATCGGGAAGGCGCCTGAGCCATAGAGATCGGGTAACTTACTATCAGCGATAAAACGAGTGACATTATAAACCCCGATGGGGGTTTTATTGTCGCCTTCAACATATTTTCCAGCACCTTTTTTACCAATTGTTGCATAGTAATCTTTAACTAATTTCGGGATACCATTTTCATTTTTAAATACGTATAAACGGGAATGATCTAACTCAACAATAACCGCATATTCAGTTGTATCGGATAACTTGATGATGCTTGCAGGGATTAATTTTTTATTAGGTGGCGAAACATAATGTGACCAACGTTGTTTGGCTTCACTGCGAAGTTGCTTTAGAGCTTTTTTGTTATCTTTTGCTTTCTCGCCAAAATTAGTAAGGGGTTGGGCTTTAGCCATTAACAGGTCAGCATAAATAAGTTGCGCTAGTTTGAATTTAGGGTTTTCGTTAACGAGTTTTTCAATTCTTTGTAGCGCAGGATCGATTTTTTGTTGTGATAGTGAATCAATGGTTTTAATTAATTCATCTTCATAACGATCTTGTGCATGGATACCTACAGCAATGGCACTAGTAGATAAACTACTAGCAAAACACAATGCAATTATTTTTTGAGCATTACGACTAACTAATTTCATGATGATGTAAATTCTTTCAAAATTTGCCAGCTACCATTTACTTTTTCTAATAATAAAGTTTTTTGTATAGCATCGTTAAAACGATCAGACTGATAATTTTGTCTAAAGGATAACAATGCTGAACTTGATGAAAGCATCTTAACCGTGGGTGATTCAATTGAGACCCGTATAAAGCGAGGTTTTTTCAATCGAATTCGGCGTTGCTGCTCCCATTTCTTCCTGTTTAACCCACCTGGAGGGTTAAATCCAGCAGAGTAGTAAGACAGGTAGGCATCACTGTCTTTAGCAGACCAAGCATTTGACCAACCTTTGATGGTATTAATAATTAATTCAGATTCATCTTTAGGCACTGCTGCTTTTATTTTTGCAATGGGTAATTTTTTAATTAAGGGGATTTTTGCCGCAGCGACGACTAGCTTAGGTTTTTTATCGAGGTTGTTGATAGTTGCTAATGTAAGTTGTGGCTGTTGCTTGGGTTTTTTATTATCAGTAGCGAGTGCTTTACTATAGGCACTGGCAGCCATGTGTCCATAAATGTTGCCTAGATTTCTATATGCCGTGGCATAGCTTTTGTTCGTATTAATTGCATTGAGAAGTGCTTCACGTGCTTTAACTTGCTTGCCTTGTTTAGCATAAATTACCGCAAGGTTATTGTATGGCTCGGGTAGTGAAGGCGCTATTACGGTTAACTTTTTATAAGTTGTAATTGCATCATCATCACGCCCTAATTTTTGCAGAGCAATGGCTTTTAGAAAAAGTGCTTGCTCATCTTTGGGCTGTGTTTTTAATAAGCGTTCAATAGAATTGAGAGCCTGAGTGAAATTTTGGCTGCTAATGAGTTGCTGCACCTGGCTAATATCAGCTTGCAATGTAAACGGTAGCCACAGTAAACCAAACAGGAGTGGGAATTTTTTCATTGTATTCAGAGTCTTTCCGTTGAACATAGTTTTTAATATGCAGTATTCTTGCACAAGCAATAACCGTGATGCTAGTGATCCTTTAAGGTTTATTGCATTGTGATAGGGTTGGCAGTCTGGTGAGGGGGGACTTGCGAGCTTGGCTAAAAGCGAATACTGTTCACTCAAGACATGAAATGGCCGGCTAGTAGTAGTCTGTAATGAGGAGATAGGGGAATCATGATCGGTAGTAAAAAACGTAAATCTATGAATGTAGAGACATTAATAGGACAGAACACCGAAATAACCGGTGATGTGCATTTTTCAGGTGGTTTGCATATTGATGGTGTAATCAAAGGCAACGTGATCGCGAAAGAAGGCTCGTCGTCTGTATTAAGATTAAGTGAGCATGGCCGCATTGAAGGTGAAGTAAAAGTACCAACTATTAATTTGAATGGCACGGTCAATGGTGATGTTCATGCCAGCCAGAGCGTTGAATTAGCTAGTAAATCACGGGTTAATGGCAATGTTTATTACCAGCTTATTGAAATGGCAATGGGGGCTGAGGTGAATGGTAATTTGGTGCATCAGTCTGAAGTAAATCAACCAGTTAGTAAGGTTAGTGTAAGTCAGAAGCCGGCAATGAGCACGAATAAACTAGCTGAAGAATCCTGAGTAAATTACTCAGGTAGTTTGCCCTCATAATTAAGACTCTGCTAATATATCCGATATTGAGATAAAACATCCCTAGTTGATAGGTGGAGTTGAGCATGACAGATTCAGCAGAATTAAGTTTTAGCAGCAGTGCCGCAAGTAAGGTGAAAGCCTTAATGGTAGAAGAAGGACGTGAAGATCTTAAGCTTCGTGTGTTTATCACTGGTGGTGGCTGCTCTGGTTTTCAATATGGTTTTGATTTCGCAGAAGACGTGAATGACGGTGATATTGTGGTCGAAACAGATGGTGTTAGCTTAGTGGTCGATCCGATGAGTATTCAGTACCTGGAAGGTGCGACGGTCGATTATGTTGAGAATTTAGAAGGTGCACGCTTCACTATTAATAATCCTAATGCGACAACAACCTGTGGTTGTGGTTCTTCTTTTTCTATCTAAGTTATTGTAAATAATTAATTTAATAAGCTGTTCTGTATTCTCGTTAGCGCGAGAATACAGTTTAGCATTTAGAATTATCTATCCATTGCCCGATCTGGGCTTATTTTTGTTATCCTAAATGGCTTATTAAGACAGATCTGGGAATTTCTGCATGAATGAATATTTACCGGGCTTGGAAGGCGTCCCTGCCACAAAGTC
>JALTKP010000245.1 GCA_027078075.1 Gammaproteobacteria bacterium
TATCATAAAAACATTGACTGAGCGTGAATGGATTAAAGTAGTTGGCCATCGTGATGTGCCCGGTAAGCCATCGATGTACGGCACAACAAAGCAATTCCTTGATTACTTTAATTTAAAGTCATTAGATGAACTTCCATCACTTGCTGAATTACGGGATTTTGAAACAATTAATGCTGAGCTTGATTTGCAGTTACCTGGTCTGGAAATGCCGGAACATGATTCGCCGGGCGAAACAGAAAGTAATGAAGAAAATCAACCAGCTGATAATGCTTCTGAATCTGAATCTGAATCTGAATCTGAATCATCATCTGATGATGTTGATGACGTATCAGCAGAAAAAGTTGATTGATTATTTTTCATGAGTGAAAAATTACACAAGATTCTTGCCCGTAGTGGATATGGTTCTCGGCGAGAAATGGAAAGATGGATAGAGGCAGGTCGATTTACGATTAATGGTCGTTTAGCTAAAACGGCTGATCGTATTTCTGACAATGAAAAAGTGGCACTTGATGGTAAGTTAATCGAGCTTACTTTCGATGAACAGCAGCACCGTATTCTTGTTTACAATAAACCTGAAGGTGTAATTTGTACCAGTAATGATCCTGATGGCCGTCCAGATGTGTTTGCCAATTTGCCCAAACTGCAAGGTTCTCGCTGGATCATTGTTGGGCGACTTGATCTTAATACATCAGGTTTATTATTTTTTACAACCGATGGTGATTTGGCGAATGCCTTAATGCACCCCTCATCTGAAATTGAACGTGAATATTCTGCACGGATTCTTGGTGATGTTAATGGCGAGGTGCTGGATAATTTGATCAAAGGCGTAGAGCTTGAAGATGGGTTTGCTAAATTCGATTCTATTATTGATGTTGGTGGAAGCGGTGCGAATCACTGGTATAGCGTTGTTTTAAAAGAAGGTCGTAAAAGGGAAGTGCGTCGCCTTTGGGAATCACAAGGACTGAAAGTGAGTCGTTTAATGCGCACTCGTTTTGGTCCGATCTTTTTAATGCGCGATTTGCGTAAAGGAATGTTCAGAGATTTAAATCATGCTGAAGCCGCGGCTTTATATTCTGCTGTTGGTATGAAAAATAAAGTCATGAAGCAAACCAAAGCACCTGTTTCAGCCAGTAACAAGCGTGATTCGCGTAGCACGCATCCATCACAGCGACGTCGATCTAAACGTAAATAAATAATTAGCCTGTTTTCTTTTCGTCAGAAGAGCTTGAGCGCATGGTGTGGCGAATATGCGCAACGGTGGGACGTAAATCACCTGGAATATCAATATTATTTCCCAGTAAGATAATCATTTTGGGATTGGCTCTATGAGTTGATGATATTTTCTTTAATACGTTAACGACTTTTCTGTCTTGAACATGTGCGTTAAAGCCAGTTAGCACAAATACACCAAAGTGAGCCATGCTATCAATTGTATTCAGTACATCTTCTGCATCAACCGTGCGGGGAATCATGATGTGATTGGCATCCATGCGGTACATGCCTGATTCTGGTTGCCAATGATAAATAGCCTTACTACTGCAAAGAGATAGATTTTTGAATAATTCGACGATATGCACGCTACGAAGTGTCTCAAAGTACACAATTGGGTAGCTTTGCTCCGTGAGCTTATTAATTCTTTCTAATGCCGGATCAACCATTTTTCTACTCGTTGCTATTAATACGGAAAACGAATAGTAATGTTATTAGACTACAACTGTCAAAAGTGTGACCGGGTTATCAGTTTATAGAAATAGTCGGGTTCACTAGGCCTGGATAACGCAGTTTCGACCAAATTTTTTCGCTGCATAGAGGGCTGAATCAGAACGTTCAAGTAATTGGTTTGCTGTTTCATTGTTTTCTAATGTAGCCATGCCGATACTGATGGTGAGCTGGATAACCGTGCCATCATATATATGAGTCATTTTTTCAATGCTGCTACGAATACGTTGTGCAAGTAAGTGAGCGCCATCAATACTGGTATTGTTAAGAAGAACAGTGAATTCTTCACCACCATAACGGAACAGAATATCTGAGTTACGAATATGATTATTGAGACCATCGACCAGTGAGCGCAGCACTTTATCGCCCATACTGTGGCCATAGTTATCATTAATCTCTTTGAAATGGTCTATATCAATCATTAGTACAGACAGTGGGTTATCGTGTCGGTGAGCAAGATCAATTTCTTTATCCAGCATTGTGTCCAGTGCTGCACGGTTTAATGCACCGGTTAAAGGGTCATGCATGGCTTTTTTCAATGCTTCTTCATATAACAAGGCATTGCGTAGTGGGTAGACCAGCAAGCAAAGTAGTTCTTCCAGGCGGTTTAACTCGTGTTCAGCAAAGCGGATAGAACGGCTAAAACTTAAGCGCCCCAGCGATTCTCCGGCAATTTCTATTTGATAATTACAGCTGTGGCGAGCCGCTTTATCACCAATCGTAATATTGGTGTCACTGTTTTTGTGCTCAAAAAACATTTGAGCAAAATTAAATTCGGTTTGAATACCATCAAAGAAGATATTGGTGATGTCATTCACATGTAAACTGGTTTGAAGCTTTCGATTTAACTCCCAATCAACCTTGTAAGGCTCGGATTGCTTTTGAGCAGGTGTTGCTGTTGTTGAAAGCACGTCATTACGTCCCTCCAAAAAGTGAGTATCGAGTATTTTCGCTTCTGTATTTTGTAGTCGTGCCATGATTTGTACATCCTCAAAACGTATTTGTTTTGTTATTCATGATGCGAATATCGTGCCATGATTTTAAGTATAGACAACTCTATACAAAACATATAGTTATAGGACGATGATTTTACAAGTCTAAAAAATGACGAATTATTGGCACATTTTGGCGGCAAATATCGGTTAAAACTTGCCGATTAACCATAATTTACCTGTGTTATTTGCCGTATTTTGCCTTAACAATTTGTCCGCGTAGCGATTTGCTATCTGGACCCATCATATAAAGGTAGGTATTAGCCACGTCTTCGGGCAACTTAAGCTGACTTAAGTCTTCAGCAGGATATGCTAATTGGCGTAATCGAGTACGTATTGGGCCTGGATCAATGGAATTAACGCGAATAGGGGTATTGTTTTCCAATTCATCGGCAAGGATCTGCATAAAAGAGTCCAAACCTTGTTTAGACATACCATAGGCACCCCAGTAAGCGCCTGATTTCTCATAAGGTTCAGTAGAACTAAACAGGATAGCGGCATCATCAGCCTGACGCAGTAAAGGCAAACAGGCCTGGGTTAATATAAACGGGGCTTGTAGATTCACCGTTAAGATACGTTGCAGTAAATCAACAGGGTAGTGATCAATCGGTGTCAGTGAACCGAGTTCAGCTGCATTATTGAGTAAGCCATCAAGCCGTCCGAATTCGTTCGAAAT
>JALTKP010000246.1 GCA_027078075.1 Gammaproteobacteria bacterium
CAGCGCACGCAGCAGAACCATAAGAAAGAACCCAAAAACCAGCTATCTAAGCGCTGCGTAGGTCAGCAACTCCGACGCATTGTGCAGCGCAGCGGATGCCTTGAACCTTTGGAAAAGGTTAAGGTACTCATAATGAAGCGCATAGCGGTTCTATGAGCCACTAAGGAGGATTTGTTGACCTATGCAGCGCGAACTATCCACCTGCTCCCAATGGATTGCCGCGCTTCGCTCGCAATGACAGCAAAACTTAACTCAACATTACACTAGATCAAGCGCTGCGTAGGTCAGTAAATCCGACGCATTGTGCAGCACAGCGGAACCCTAAGGAGGATTTGCTGACCTACGCAGCGCGAATCAATTACCACTTGCCATTAACGCTTCTACCTCATCCACCGACGATGCCAGCGCCCCCGTCAACACATCATGCCCCGACTTCGTCACCAACACATCATCCTCAATCCGAATACCAATACCCTGCCACTTCTTCGCCACGCCCTTACTACCTAAAGGAATATACAAACCAGGCTCAACCGTCATGACCATACCCTTCTCAAGCACGCGCCACTCATCACCCAACTTATAATCACCCACATCATGCACATCCATCCCCAACCAATGGCCAGTACGATGCATATAAAAACGCTTATAGGCTTCATTCTTAATTAATGTCGGAAGTCGCCCTTTAAGCAAACCAAGATCGACTAAACCCTCTGTCATCGCCCTCACAGCAGCCTCATGTGGATCATTCCAATGATTATCGGGTTTAAGCTGCTCAATCGCTGCCGTCTGAGCGGCTAGTACAACCTCGTAGAGGGCTTTTTGCGCTTTACTATAGGTTCCATTCACCGGAAACGTACGCGTAATGTCAGCAGCGTAGTAATCGTACTCAGCACCCGCATCAATTAATACAAGATCACCGTCATTCATCACATCACAGTTATCAATATAATGAAGCGTACAAGCATTATTACCCGCTCCCACTATTGATGAATACGCTGTCGAAGGACTGCCTCGTCGCGTAAATTCATACTGCAATTCCGCTTCAAGCTCATACTCATACATGCCCGGCTGACAAACTCGCATCGCACGCTGATGCGCCGCAACAGAAATCTTTGCCGCCATACGCATTGCTTTAACTTCAGTGGCACTTTTAAATAATCGCATCTCATGCAGCACATGATCCAGATTCACAAACTCACCCGGTGCATGCACACCACTACGCGCTTTATCACGCAATGTGTTTACCCATTGAATAACACGCGTATCAAACTTGGAATTATTGCCCATGGTGTAAAACACCCGTTCCGTGTTTTCCATCAGGCCCGGCAAAATATCGTCGATATCATTAATAGGGAATGAATCTGATGCGCCATATTCTTCACAGGCACCATCTTGCCCTGCGCGTTTGCCTACCCACGTTTCCATAACGGGATCACGTTCGCGACAAAACAGCACATACTCACCATGTTTGCGACCAGGAATAAACACGGCTACGGCTTCCGGTTCAGGAAAGCCAGTTAAGTAATAAAAATCACTATCGGGACGGTAACGATATTCAACATCACGGTTACGTATCTTCATATTGGCAGCAGGTAAAATTGCAATATCACCTGGCTCCAACATTTTTAATAGCTGTTTACGTCGACGTATAAATTCTTTTTGACTCATAAATATCAAATCACTTCGTAATTAAGAGACTAATGTTGAGTTACATTATCTGGTTTTGACAACTCTTCATAGATAAGCAACACACCCACACGCAAATATTCGACTAATTCAGCGTAGGCACCTTCATCTTCTTCTGTTGCCTGATCTTCAGATTGCTCGTCGTAGTTCTCAATTCGTGCGATCTCCATCATATCCTGCACAACTTCTCGAGAATCATCCGGCAACTGCTCCAAATCATTAATACCAATAATACCTAGCCCCAGATAGAAGCCCTGACACCACTGAGCCATAGCATAAACACGCTCGTGCAATGCATTATCATCATCAGGCAAGAGCAGTTCATAGGAAAGGTCAGTTCCCTGTAACTGGACTTTCACAACACCCGCGAAACCTTCTAACATTTCTTTTGCTTCTTCCTGTAACAAATCACCCTCATGCTGCTCAGTGATTAATTCATCTAACCAAATACGAATTGCATCCTTACTGCCACATAACAATGCACTTAATAAACCGTGACACTCAGCAGGCTCCTGCATCGCACCACTTTGTTTCACTAACTCAACCATTTCGGTGTAAGCCGGTAATTCCCGATTGTCACTCATTCTTTAGTAATCCTAATTTGTAAAAATTAAGGCCATTTTGACCATCACTACAGCATATTATGCGCTTTTCTGCCGTCAGCATAAAATGCCCCTACTCAAGAATGCCTCAGAGCGTTGACCCTATGGGGTGCTTCGCTCTATAGTTGGGGCATGGATACCAACAATAATGAAACAGAAGAGCTGGAACTAAAGCAGCTGGAAGCCCGTGTCGAAGAACTTATTCAGACCTGTGCGGTACTTAAAGACGAAAATAACTCCTTGCGACAGCATCAGGATAGTTTAGTTAGTGAACGCTCCAAGCTCATCGAAAAGACTGAAACGGCTCGAATTCGTGTCGAAGCCATGATTAACCGCCTCAAAGCGATGGAATCAAGCCATGAGTGATGAAAATTTAGCCGTCACTATCCATATTCTTGATAAAGAATTTCGTATAGCTTGTCCCGAAGAAGAACATGATGCATTACTCGCCTCAGCACACTTTCTTGATATGAAAATGAAAGAAATCCGCGATAGTGGTGTGGTTGGGCAAGACCGCATTGCTATTATGGCAGCTTTAAATCTAACCCACGATTTACTGTCTCAAAAGTCACACCGCGAGAAATACGTTAAATCAATGGGTAACCGTATTCAGTCCTTACAGGAAAAGATCGAAGTCGCTTTAACGCGAAATAAGCAACTCGAGCTCTAATTTAATTCTAGCAAGTTACATTCCGATAATTTTTACAACTAGAAACAAAAATCAGTTCTCGTGACCCTCTTTTTCCGTTAGGATTCTTAGTAACAGCTTTGGCATTCTCTGCTGTGTTTGATAGTGAACCTGGTATTTTCTTGAGCCTAGTACTTAACCTCGGGGAGAATTCGTGACCGGCCAGTGTGCATGTCCGCTGCTTGCGGAAAGCCTAACGACCCGCCCGGTTTCCCCACTTGAACCTCTGGTTCAGGAACAACGGAACACGTCGGCACAAGTGGAGAATGCCTCCTTATTATGAACAACAATACTATTCGAAAAACAATACGTGAACAGCGTCGCCAGCTCAGCCATGAGCAACGCTTACAAGCCTCTATTTCAATCAGTGAAGCGATTGTTCATAGCTCACTATTTATGCGTGCCAAGCATATTGCCTTCTATCTCAGTAATGATGGCGAAATAGATATCAGCCCTGTTTTTCAAACGGCCTGGCAACGGGGAAAACTCTGCTATTTACCTGTATTAAATCCGTATGGCAAAAAACTTTCATTCGCACTTTATACACCTGAGTCTGTCATGCGGAATAACCGCTACGGCATTCCTGAGCCGGTTGTCAATAAACGAGCCTTACTTTCCCCGCAACAACTTAATCTGGTTTTAACACCTTTAGTGGCATTTGATAGCAATGGAAACCGAATTGGTATGGGCGGAGGATACTACGACAGAAGTTTTGCATTCCTTCGTCGCCAACAGAACTACAAACAACCGAGACTCTGTGGAACGGGGTTTAGTTTTCAGCAAGTCGATCATATTCAACAACAGAAGTGGGATGTACCATTACTAGGCGTCTACACGGATGAAGGTTTCAAAGCTTAAGTCAGACAGAAACAAAAAAGCCCCCGATAAACGGAGGCCTTCATATATTTTGTTATTTCCCTATAACTTGCTTTGTACTATCGGCGCTTTCTCACCAAGATCAAATGCATAGCTAGTTGCTACCACACCAAACCCGATGACCACTGCCAATACAAGCAATAAGTCAGGTTTTCTTCTTCGCATTAGTGCATCTCCTCCAAACGGCCCTCTTATGGAACCTTAATACTTCCCTATTGATTATTTTTTGTAGGAAGCCCAACAACAAGCCGGCCGTACTTTATAAAACAAATACCCCATGCTTTGCAAGCCTTCGGTCTATTTTATAGTACAAATATGCAAAAAGATCCTGCAAAGTGGGTGTTGCAAAAAAACAACACATAATCTTCGGCATTAACAAATAAAACGAAATATAAAATATTTTAGTAAGAAATAATTTATCAGCATGGTGATGCAAATATAATCGCTACTTTCTAAAAATATAATGCAAAATGAAATCCTTTTACAGCTTCACATACTTTAGCTAACCAATCACATAATTTTTTAACTATTTATACATCAATAATACGAAAGCATCAGTTACTTCATCGACAACTAACTCTAGTTCATCACAAGTTATCGTTATCAAGCGTGCATATCACATCAAACTCTTTTGTTACTCGTAAACTATCTACAAATTTATCGTACTTATTCTTAAGATGATCACGCATAACTTGCCAATAACAATTTTGTATTGCTGTTCTACAACGAATAAATAACAAAAAGAAAGAAAAAAACATTCATTTTTACCAAAAATGGTCGATGACTTAACGATCGCATCGCTTTTTTAGCCATATTGAACATTATTTTAGTTATTTTCTTTTAGTACCTGATTAAACCTAAACAACATTTTAATATTACATAAGCACATTCAATTCATACTATGCATGAAGGCTTAAATAACAATATGTTTTTTAGCATTGTGTGCAAAACCTTATGTTACGGGGCTTACAGAGGATAAAATTATTCACATTTGTCATGTTGTTTCTCTTCGTTAGCGTGTTTTTTGTTTATAACGATCAAATTAACGTAAGCAGTAACAATCTTTAGCTATAAATTAAGGTGAATAACAAGTTGTAAACATAAAAAAAAAGTAGCAATATCCAAAATGTTAGTTATACTCAACCGTGTATACACTTTAGGTAATTACCGTGGAGGAAGTTATGGCGACCAAAAAGAAAGCCAAGAAAAAAGTAGCCAAGAAAAAGGCGAAAAAGAAAGTAGCTAAGAAGAAAGCGAAGAAAAAAGTAGCCAAGAAAAAGGCGAAAAAGAAAGCTAAGAAGAAAAGATAAGTAAATCAGTAATTTAAGGCCCACTTCGGTGGGCCTTTTTACTGCGTGGTCGAAAGTTTATTAAGAATTACAACCTATTGCAGTGTTGTCTTTACACAACAAAGAGGGATTTCCAGAAGAACTTATTTCAAAAACAGCTCATATGCCGGATTATCTGTTTCACACCAATAACGGTAACCCACATCATCCAAGAATTGCTGAAACTTCACCATATCCTCTGGCGGAACCTGAATGCCAACCAAAACACGACCATATGCTGCCCCATGGTTTCGGTAATGAAACAAACTAATATTCCAACCTGTCGCCATATGATTAAGAAATCTTAATAATGCACCTGGGCGTTCTGGAAACTCAAAACGATATAGGATCTCATTCTTCACTTGATGCGAAGCACGACCACCAACCATATAACGCGTATGGATCTTCGCCATTTCATTATCTGTCATATCAATCGCAGCATAACCATGTTGTTTAAACATCTTTAACATCGCTGCTTGTTCTTCTAAACCTCTTGAAAGCTGTATACCAACAAAAACATGCGCCAAAGAAGCATCAGAATAACGATAATTAAACTCAGTAATACCCTGCTCGGCAAACAAATCACAAAACTCACGAAAACTACCGGGACGTTCAGGGATCGTTACGGCTAATAAACCTTCACGCTTTTCACCTAGTTCAGCACGTTCTGCCACATGGCGTAGGCGATCGAAATTCATATTCGCACCACTATTTACCGCAACAACCGTTTTATTGCTACAAGCATTTTCTCGTAGATATTTTTTCATCCCTGCAACCGCTAAGGCACCCGCAGGTTCTGTAATGGCACGAGTATCATCAAAAATATCCATTATTGCTGCGCAAATCTCATCGGTCGTAACTAATACGACTTCATCGACAAGATCGTTCGCAATCTCAAATGGTATTTTACCAACTTGCCTTACCGCAACACCATCAGCAAAAATTCCAACTTGCTCAAGATCAACTCGCTTACCTACTTTCTGCGCAGCATAAAAACAACCCGCATCTTCTGGCTCAACACCAATAATTTGAGCATTAGGCTGGTGATGTTTTATCCAGCTAGCCATACCTGCAATTAAACCACCGCCACCAACAGGAATAAAAAAGATATCAATTGGCTTAGGGTGTTGTTCTAGAATTTCTACAGCAACAGTTGCTTGTCCAGCAATAACTGCCAAATCATCGTAGGGATGGATAAATACAGCACCTTGTTGCTCACATAATAAATAGGCTTGAGTACAAGCATCATCATACGTGTTGCCATGAAGAACCACCTTAGCACCAAGATGTTTAACAGCATCGACTTTAATACCTGGCGTGGTTTTAGGCATAACTATCGTTGCATTAATATCTAACTGGCGTGCGGCTAATGCGACACCTTGAGCATGATTCCCTGCAGACGCCGCAACGACACCGTTTTTAACCTCATCAGCCGCTAAATCAGCCATCCGGTTATATGCGCCACGTAACTTAAATGAGAAAACCGGTTGTAAATCTTCTCTCTTTAATAACACCGTATTGTTTAGCTGTCGCGATAATTTCGTGGCTAAATCCAATGGTGTTACGACAGCAACGTCATATACGTTTGCTCGTTTGATTCGTTCAATTAAGTCATTCATCATGGTTGTGAAGATACAGGAATGAGCAAACTATTTCACTCACTCCCAACACCGACTCAAAGAATAAGCTTATGTCAGGGCAACCCTTCACACATAACGCCATTTAGGGTATCTTGACCGACTAAATTAAGATAGGACAAACACCATGACACAAGATGAAATGAAAAAAGCAGCCGCAGCTGCTGCAATTGAATACGTTGAATCAGGAATGATCGTCGGTATCGGTACTGGCTCAACCGCTAATCATTTCATTGATTTGCTCGCTGACATCAAAGGAAAAATTGATGGGACGGTTGCCAGTTCTGAAGCCTCAGCTGATCGTCTGCGTGGACATGGTATTCCTGTTATGAGTCTCAACGAAGCAGGCCAGCTCTCTTTGTATGTTGATGGTGCGGATGAATCGAATAAATACCTTCACCTTATTAAAGGAGGTGGCGGCGCACTCACACGCGAAAAAATTGTTGCAGCGGCCAGTGAAAAATTTGTTTGTATTGCTGATGAATCAAAATTAGTTGATGTCATGGGTGTCTTTCCACTCCCTGTTGAAGTGATTCCGATGGCACGCAGCTATGTTGCCCGTGAGATTCTTTCTCGCACAGGTGGAACACCTGTTTTACGTGAAGGGTTCACCACCGATAACGGCAACGTGATTCTTGATATTCATGATTTAGAAATCATGGAACCAGTTAAGATTGAAAATGAGCTAAACAGTATCGTCGGAGTTGTTACGAACGGTCTTTTCGCGGCACGCCCTGCTGATGTTTTAATTCTTGGCACACCTGATGGTGCTCGAACAGTAAGTCCTTAAGACAGTAAATTATAAGACGTGACAAAAATCCGTCATTACGAACAACGTGAAACAATCTCTGTGAGTTGTTGCTAGATTAAAAGAAATGCTTCACGTTGTTCGCAATAACGTGATATTTACCTTTTCACAAAGACACCTTACTCGCTCCCCACCGTATCAGGCAATACCAATTTTCCTGATCCCCAGTTGTGTTGGTACAGACCTAATGCAACATATTGCCTAAAACTTGAATAAGGCCAGCCTAAAGCACTTTCTGATAAACCATGTTTCACTGGGTTGTAATGAATATATTCGAGATGGCTCTGATAATCCCTATCATCCTCTAAGCAATGTTCCCAATGATGTGGCTCTAAACATTCAGAGCTGATCCCAATTAATTTAGCCTGTTTCTTAAACCATGCCTTGATCAACTTCCAGCGCGTTGAGTAATCCGTATCTCCTTCCGGCAAACTCCATACACAATGAATATGATCTGGCATAATCACAAATGCATCTTGGGTAAAAGGATGATCTTCCATGACATGACGCAGTGCATCTGAAAACAAATGTACAGCTCTTTCATTATTAAACAGTGGTTGACGTTTTGCAGTGACAACAGTAAAAAAATAACTCGCACCCGAGTTAAAGACTCTTCTATATTTCATTATCATTCCTTGATTTATTGATTAAATATCGCGTCCGTTGCGATGTGAATATCTTATTATTGTAGGTAAAACTTGTCTATCAGGGGAGGATTACGTTAATGCGGTATAGGCTTACGTAGTGAGGTTGTTTTGGGAAGATTTGTAGGTAAATGAATAGAGTATTAGTGGGTTTGTACTTTTCTTGTTGTCTATTTAGCTTTTGTGGGTTGGATATTCACCACTTACAGAATCCCTATCGGGCTTCTCCCTAGAACCGCTACGCGTTTCATCAGGGATTTCCTAAACCAGCTTCGCAGGTTCTGGTCATTGTAAGTACCGCAACCATCTTCGATTTCTTTAGTGGCTCTGTACTTTTTTTGCTGTCTATTTAGCTTTTGTGGGTTGGATATTCACCACTTACAGAATCCCTATCGGGCTTCATTGTAAGTACCGCAACCATCTCCGATGGTTCGCGGCAAAAAAAACGGGATGCCGAAGCATCCCGTTCTTTACTAATAAGATTATTAACTAATCTTAGAAGTCTTTACGCATACCGAAAGTCCATGCATCACGATCGGCTGAGTTAGCACCAGTACCGCCAGTGTCGCCGTCGGTTTGTGTGTAACCACCGAAGATACGAGTCTTCTTGCTGAACTTGTGGATAACACCAACTGCCCAGTAATCGTAATCGTAATCAGAACCGCCTTGGTTATCATCTACGTCCATATTTGCATATGAGATAGTGAAGATGTTGTTACCAGCTTTGTACTGACCGTTCAACCAGATGATATCAGCATCATCGCCTGCACCTGGACGGTAGTTACCAGCAACACCTGGAGTACCACCACCAGCAGAAGCAGAAGCATCACGTGCTACTTCGTATTGACCTTGGAGAGTCCAAGCAGCGTGCTTCCAACGTAAACCAACTTTAGTCAATGTTTCGTCGTCTAAGTTAGGTCCACGGTTGTTACGGTTGTGAGCGAAGATTGCATGCCATGGGCCGTTCTTGTACTGAACTGCCAATGAGTAATCGTTGTCACTGCTGTCGTTGTTGTTAGTATTGTTCATTGCAGCTGTACCTGTTTCATCAGGCATAATTGCGAACTGTACTTTGAAACCATTTACGTTTGGAGATGTGTAGTAGATAGCGTTACGGATGAAACCGTTAGTACCACCGATACCTACACCACCGAACATACCACCAGCACGACGTGCTTGAAGGTGAGTAGCTGTCCATGGATCCCATTTAACGCCACCAGCAGTTTTGTATGGTGCGTGGAATGAACCTGCAGCAATAGAACCCCAAGAGCTCTTAAGACCTACGTGTGTATCACGTTGTGCTAAGCCACCGGCTGCGCCACTGTTACTACCACTTGCGTCAGCTGGATCTAATGCCCATTCGAATTTACCGAAAGCTTTAAGACCACCGCCTAATTTTTCGCTAAATTTAATACCGATACGTGAACGAACGCCATCGTCATCTACTGACTGTACGCTGTCTACGCCGCTAGCACTTGAATCTTCAATGTTGTATTCCACTTGTGCGATACCGTAAAGTTTCACATCAGCAGAAGCAAACGAAGGTGCCATCATTGCTGCAGCAACAGCTGCTACAAGAATCTTCTTATCCATTACGTTTCTCCTAACTCTAATTGTTATATTGTCATTTGACAGACTTAAAGATAACCACTTTTTGTTGTTTGTGCAACACTTTTATACTATTTCGCCACATCAATTCTTGAGTGTGGCTTTTTTACAACAATCGTAGAAAATAATATCACCGTAAATAGATTCTTTACTTATTATATATAGCGTCAGGTTACATGCATAAAAAACATAAAACCCCATAACATGTTGTATTTATAGCTATAAATACATTTCTTTAGGGCTTTTTTCCATTAGCTTACGATTTTGCGTTCTCAGAAAACAAAAATTGAGCTCCTTTTGCCTTAACGGCTGCAGCTACCTTTGCCTCTTCCGAGCGAGAGCCAATAAAGGCTAATTGAAGCTTTGGTAACTCTCCTGCCGTATTTTCTAAAGCGGAAATAATGATATTTGCTGTAAACGAACTATTAGTGCCTGACACACCAATACGTACAACCTTTGAACTTGCAGGTTTCATTATGCGAACTAAACTTGCAACGTGAGGTGAATCAGTACCGGCACTACTCGCAAACATACTCGCTAAACCACCTGAAAGACCGCCACTACTTGGTATCCATACAAAATTAGATTCTTTAAATTGAAATAATTTACCGGATTCAATCGCCGCTTGCCTCGGTGATTGACCTCCTGTTGTTGCACAACCAGAAAGACTTAGAATTAAAACGATAACGATTATTTTTAAATACTTCATTGTAATTTCCTTATTTAAGGTAACACAGGGTGCGTTGTTTCCATTTGTGTTTTTACTGATATTAATAATTACTATTTTTTAGAAGAACTTCTAGCCTCATATGCTTCGATTTCTTTTATTAATTTTTTTACTTTTGCGCGGGCTTGTTTGGCTTGTTCTTTACTTAAAGATTCTATTCTTACCGACTCAATTAGATGACGAAATATTTTTATCATCGCCGCATGAGTGCGAGGGTGATTTAAAGATTCACTACTTGCGCCTAATTGGAAGGTATAGGTATAGCTAGTGTCGCCAATCGGTAATACCCATGTTTTAAATGTCCCTGCGATGTCATTTAGCTTTGAAGGTGTCAGCTCAAACTCCTGAGTAAGCCACACATTATTCCCAATACGTTTCTTCGCAAGCACACCATCGGGTAGTTTCTTTTTAAGTGCTTTGCGCCATTCTTCAAGACTGCGTTTATATAAACGGACGACTAATGTATGGCTGCTGCCACCTAGTGGCTGCCAACACATAGGGGCATAGCCATAAGTTCGTTCAACACCTAATTCATCAACTTTTGTCCATGTTTTAACATGATTGTCTATTGACATATAACTTGCGTCAATACTACGTTCTGGATATCCATCAACTCGAACTTCTTGCAAGGTGCTACCTCTATATTCAAATATATCGCCTAGACGACGATAAGAGCCATACCAGGTACCATCTCGCATACTCTTAGGTAATGTCATGGTTGCATATTTACAAATATCAAATCCATAAGGCCAATCATGCGCTACTTTGTATTTTTCCAAGAATATAAACTTATGTGTCACATAGTCTGGCTTATCTATAACAACCGGATCATAAACACCAGGACGACTTAATATATAATCTTCACGGTTCTTTTCATTTATTTGCTGAAGAACGTTACTACAAGAAGTTAATAAAAATATAAACAGTAACAACAAAGCTCTGGTAAGATTTTTTTTTATAATTTTCATATTTATTTAAGACCCTGCTTATTTTGCAACAACTCACCATTCTCAAATTTTAATAATCGTGAATTATTCGCGCCCTTGGGAAGTTTAGGGCCACTTCTTAATGGTATTTCAACTCCCTTGCATCCAATAGCGCCCGTTCCATAGCAACTGTGTGCACTATTTGATGTTAAAATAGAATCAAATAAGCTCGATAATAACTCTCCAATAGAAACGGTTCTATCTAACCCTGCAAAAAAAGCTGGCACAGCATCATTACTAAAAACAGATGCTTTAATATTTCTATCTTTAACTTTCAACCCTTGTGCCGCTTTTGCAAGCCCCATAATGTTCGTTGCTACTCCAAGTGAACGTACCGTTAATTTATCATTTTCGTAGGTATTGCCCTGCTCATCAAATTGATTACCTAAAATATTAAATGCATTCGCCTGTACCTGCGTACCACGACTATGCCCTAAAGACTTTGTATCTTTATTTCCTCTTGCTCGTAACACCTCTGTATAGGCAATATCAACATTGCTGTATCCTAGTGCTTTTCCTGTTTCATAATCAGACTGAGTTAACAGTTTTTCATATCCTGTTGCAAGGAACTCAGCAATACGCCCATTTGCGGGCACGTAATGAAGTAGATATATGGTATCTGGTTTACGGCCATCAGGACCTTCTGATGTTTGATCAATATTTTTAGCATTTTGATAAACCAACTCCCCAGCCCTTTCCAAACCATTAAAAATTCCATTCACGGCAATCACTGTTTCCTTGCTACCATTCTTAGCTACTTCTTCAGCTGTAACTAATGTTGTAATAGCGCGTTGTGGATTCTTAGTACAGTTTTCTCCTGCAGGGCAAGTCACTTTGTAAAATTTTGGTGTCCGCAGAAATAATGCTTTATAGGCATCATCTGTTATCGCGACGATTTGTTTCGAGAATTCTTCTTTTATCGTTGTTGTTGCCTGCAATTCTATTTCTAGTTGTTTGGCATCGGTTTTAACTAATGCATTGCTGTTGTTATTACTGGTTG
>JALTKP010000247.1 GCA_027078075.1 Gammaproteobacteria bacterium
GGGAGTTGGCCGATAAGCCGGGTTCTGTCGTGGACGACCATTCATCTGGGATGTGCGTCGCCGCACACCTCAAGCAACCTACCCGGGAACAACGTGGGCCACGCCGAATGTTCCCCTATTTGGTCTTGCTCCGAGTGGGGTTTACCCTGCCACATTTGTTACCAAATGCGCGGTGCGCTCTTACCGCACCATTTCACCCTTACCTCTACTGCCGAAACAGCGATTGGCGGTATATTTTCTGCGGCACTTTCCGTCGGCTTGCGCCGCCCAGGCGTTACCTGGCACTCTGCCCGATGGAGCCCGGACTTTCCTCCCCTTGTTCAAGAACAAAAGGCGATCGCCTAGCCAACTCCCGCGCGGAGTATACCTTGTCTGTTCAGACAATTAACGCTTAAATCATTTGTAAACGCTGATAAGTGAGCTTGCCAAGTAATTTATTGAATAAGTTATCGCGTCCGAGAAAGGGGATAACCAAACCACGCCGAACACCTAAACGGGTACGTAAACGCAGTAAATCAGGGTGTGAACGGTCAAAACTCAGCCCTCTGCGCAGTGCCATTACAGCTTGACGACGGTTATCTAATTCCAGTTCGGCACGTGCCTGATTGTAGAATACGTCGCCATCAAAACATTCGCTCGCCGAAGCAGCACGGCACAACTCGATGCCTTTTGATTGACCTGCATGTACCAGCATCAAACCGTGGAACGATTGGTATTTGTTTTTATAAACATCATCACGCGAGGTTTTGTGATCCGCTAATGCAAAAGCATCTAGCGCTTTTTGATGATCACCTTTAGCAAGTGCCGCAATTCCCTCTCGAAACTCGGGGCTCATTACCGCATAATCCCGATAGATCTTATTTCCTTCCATTGCATCTTCTCCTATCAAATCCCCAGAGAGCTCCTTGTTGTATCTTATTGTTCTTTATAGGGGAGAGGTAGTGTACGACCAGAACTAAAGGGATTACAAGTAAGTAGTTACTTCTCTTTAGAAGCTTTAATCTCAAGGGCTTTTTGGTACAACTCATTGCGTTTTGCACCGCATATTTGAGCTGTGAGCGCAGCCGCTTGTTTTAGTGGTAAATCTTGCATTAATAGGGTCAAAATACGTTCCTGATCCTGGTTTTCCTGTTTAACAAACGGGGCTCCAGCCACCAACAACACAATCTCTCCACGTTGCTGATTTTTATCATCCTCAACCCACTGCTTTGTTTCGGCAACAGAGCCAGAATGAATTGTTTCAAACGTCTTGGTCAGTTCACGTGCCACAACTACTTCACGCTCTGCTCCCATTACTGATTCTAAATCATCAAGGCAGGCAAGAATCCGGTGAGGTGATTCATAGAAAATAAGCGTACGTACTTCATGCTTTAATTCTTCGAATTTACCGCGACGTCCCGATGATTTACTCGGTAAAAAGCCTTCAAAAATGAATTTGTCGGTAGGCAAACCTGATACTGATAATGCTGAAATAAGCGCACAAGGCCCAGGGATAGGCACCACTTTAATGCTAGCAAGCCTAACCGCTTTAACTAGGGGGTAACCAGGATCACTAATTAGAGGGGTTCCGGCATCAGAGACCAAAGCAACTGACTCACCCGCTTGCAACTTTTTAAGTAAGCTTTCGATGCGTTGCTGTTCATTATGCTCATGCAAAGACAACATAGGCTTGTTTTCACCCATATGCTGTAACAACTTAGCGGTTACGCGGGTATCTTCCGCCGCAACCACATCGGCCTGAGATAACACCTCAGTGGCTCGAGGTGATAAATCACCCAGATTACCAATTGGTGTCGCAACTATATAAAGTATGCCTTCACTCATTGACAGAACTCGGCGCGGTCAAGATACTACGTTTCATCATGAAGACAACTTTAACATATTCACACCCTCGAACCCTTAATACACTTATTCGGCTATTCTTGCTCACGGCCGCTGTAAGCTTGACGGCTTGTCAGACCATTAGCGATTCAAATGAATCCACAACTGATATTCAAGCTGAAGTAATCAATGTTGCACCTCAACCTGCTGAAATTCTCGAATCTCAAGGTGATTATCGCGCTGCAGCAAATCAATGGCTAATGCTCGCAAACAAAACGTCAGAATTAAAAACAGAACAACGCGATGACTACCGACTACGTGCGGTATCTGCGTTACTGCAAATACCCGATACAAAACAAGCGATACAAATACTAAATTCCGTATCACAACAAAATACACCACGCTGGCAAATAAGCTCTGCTCAGTTACAACTCGCACTTAACAAACCAACTGACACTCTGAATATTTTATTTAATCTTCCAACTCAAGGTCTAAATAAAAATTTACTAAAGCAACGCCTGCAGCTACAAGCTGACGCCTATCGCCGTTTAGGTAATTACTTTGAAGCTGTGCAACAGCGTGTAGCACTTGATGCCTTGCTTGACGATGCATTAAGTCAAGATAGTAACCACAGTGAACTATGGGCAGACTTAAACCAATTATCAGTTGCAGCGCTCTCCAGCATTCATGCTGTTACAACACCGGGGCATTATCGCGATTGGTTAGAGTTAGCCATTCTTAGCAAGCAAGCCAAACAAATTGGTGGCACCGTACAGCTTGATGAATGGCAACGTAAGCATCCATTACATCCTGCTGTATCGCGCTTCCTGACAACACTGAAAAACATTGAGCAGAGTACAACTGCAACACCAACGCAAATTGCTTTATTGTTACCGTTGCAAGGACGTATTGCTGAACCTGCTCGCGCAATAAGAGATGGCTTTTTAGCCGCGTACTACCGTAACAATACAAGTCAGAGCAATACCTCAATAAAACTCTATGATGCAAATGCCAGCAATATTGAAACTGTCTATCAACAAGCTATTACTGATGGTGCCGATTTTGTTGTTGGCCCATTAGAAAAAGATGCCGTAAAACAGCTAAACCAAAAATCCAACTTTACCGTGCCAACCTTAATGCTAAATGCCAGTGATGAAAATAATGTAGCACATAGTCGTTTATACCAATTTGCTTTACTACCGGAAGACGAAGCACGCCAAGTTGCCGAACGCATTTGGTTAGAAGGACATAGTAAAGGCATTATTATCTACCCTGAATCAAACTGGGGTGAACGCGTTGGCAAAGCATTCCAACAACACTGGCAACACTTAGGTGGTCAACTAGTAGATATTCAAGCCTATTCGCTCACCAGCCGAGATTATGCAAAACCTGTTCGTGAAGTACTAAATATTGACGATAGTAAAAAACGTTTTCAAAAATTAAAGCGCATCATTGGTGGCAAACTCGAATTTGAAGCTCGTCGTCGGCAAGATATTGATTTTATATTCCTTGCCGCTTTTCCCGAACAAGCACGGCAAATAAGACCACAACTTAAATTTTACGATGCGAGCACAGTGCCAGTATATGCAACCTCACATGTCTATACCGGAAATGTAGATAGGCAACGTGACCGAGATATGAACGGTATTATTTTTAGTGATATGCCATGGACTATTAACAATCCTCAAATTATTTTAAAAACCACGTTATCAAAACTATGGCAAACACGAACTGAGAAGCTAGCACGCTTTTATGCCTTTGGTTTCGATGCCTATAACGTCATTCCAAATTTACAACGTCTGCAACGCTACCCATTCGAGCGCTACAATGGTCTGACTGGCAGCCTCAGGCTCGATGAAAATTTGCATATCATCCGTCAGCTTAGTTGGGCTAAGTTTAGAGCAGGTAAACCACGGCTTGAGCCAATCGTCACGGAAACAAAACTATTCCAACCTGATATTAGGGAAACCGATCCCCCCACACCAATAGAGTCGGGGTTCCCAAAACCTGGCGAGTAAAACAACATGACAAGGAGGTCATATGTTATCAACACCACAACAACTCAGCGGCAACCTAAAAGAAAAGCTTGCCTGTGAATACCTTGAAAAGAAGGGCTTTAAGCTCATTGAAAGAAATTACTATTGCCGCCGAGGTGAAATTGATTTAATTATGCGTGATAAAGATTATCTGGTCTTTATCGAAGTTCGCTACCGCAAAAGTGACTATTTTGGCAGTGCACTCGAAAGCATTAATTATCACAAGCAAAAGCGTCTCATCTTTACCGCTGAGCATTATTTACAACAAACACGCTCACCACTTGCCTCACGTTTCGACGTAGTTGCAATTAGTGGCAATGAAGCCAACCTATGCATAAACTGGATTGAAAATGCTTTCGGGACGTAGCCGTGAACAATCGTTATAATAACCATTGCTTGGACTCACTCAGGATATAAAGTGGACGCAGAATACAGAATTCGACAACATTTTCAGGATAGCATTCAGGTCAAAACTCAGGCACTGGAAACCTTAACCATGCCGATTGCCAAAGCGGCCGAATGCATGACGCAAGCACTGCTTGCCGAGCATAAAATTCTAAGCTGCGGTAATGGTGGTTCCGCCGGTGACGCCCAGCATTTCTCTTCTGAAATGCTGAATCGTTTTGAGATGGAACGTCCAGGCCTTCCAGCGATTTCACTCACTACTGACACCTCGACTATTACCTCGATTGCAAACGATTATTCATTCAACGAAATTTTTTCCAAGCAAGTTCGTGCGCTAGGACAGACGGGTGATGTGTTACTAGCAATCTCAACCAGCGGCCGTTCTGAAAATGTCATTCACGCTATTAAAGCCGCACATGATCGAAAAATGACAGTGATTGTTTTAAGCGGTCGTGATGGTGGCAGTATCGCCCACTTACTATCTGAACAAGATATTGAAATTCGTGTCCCTGCCACCTCAACGGCACGGATACAGGAAGTACATATACTTATTATTCATTGTTTATGCGATCTAATTGATCAGCAATTACTGAAACAAGAGGACTAAGAAAATGAAATTAAATACCTTGGCTTTACCTACTTTAATCCTCTCTGCTATATTACTTCAAGGCTGCGCAGGTGCTGTCGTTGGTGGCGCAGCTACAGGAGCAGCTGTCGTTAACGATCGACGCACTGTTGGCACCTTTGTCGACGATGAAATTATCGAAGTAAAAGCAACTAAACGATTATTCTCTGACAAGGAAATATTTGATAACACCCACATCAATGTTACCTCTTACAACAATATCGTTTTATTAAGTGGTGAAGCTCCTACCGATGCATTAAAAAATAAAGCCAACAATATTATTTCAGTTATTCCTAAAGTACGTAAAGTTCATAATGAAATTGTGATTGCGGCTCCCAGTTCTTTACTGACACGTAGTAGTGATACTTGGATTACTGCTAAAGTGAAAACCAACTTGTTTCAGGTTAAAAACGCACCTGACTTTGATCCAACCAAAGTTAAAGTGATTAGCGAAAACGGAACTGTTTTCCTAATGGGTATTCTTAAACGTTCTGAAGCAGATCTCGTTATTGATGCAACACGTACAATTAGTGGCGTTCAACGAGTCGTAAAACTATTTGAATACCTTGATTAATAACATCACCAATAGTTTCTAATTATGTCTGAAGCAACGCCGAAATTATTGCCAGAGACATTCATTCGTGCACTGATTGAGTCTGTTGGTGAACAAAACCTACTAACAGACAAGAATGAGTGCTGGAACTATGGCTACGACAACAGTCGTGGTCATGCCCTACCGCAAGCGGTTGTATTTGTTACAACACATGAACAAGTCCTCACTGTTGTGAGCCTATGTAATGAGCACAAAATCCCGCTAACCACCCGTGGTCGGGGTACTGGCACTACCGGTGCAACCGTACCATTGCATGGTGGCCTAGTTCTTTCACTAGAACGCATGAATAAAATCCTACGTGTTGATCCCGCTAATCGGCTTATTGTTGCCCAAGCCGGTGTTACGAATCAGGAAGTACAAATTGCTGCGGGTGAACATGGTTTCTTTTGGCCGCCAGATCCAACCAGCGCAGCTTTCTGTAGTATTGGTGGAAACCTTGCCTATAACTCTGCTGGACCACGTGCAGTAAAATACGGTACACCTCGTGATAATGTATTGGGGTTACGTGCGGTAAGTGGTGCCGGAGAAGAATTACGCGCAGGTACGTTCACTACAAAAGGCGTTGTAGGTTACGATCTAACTCGGCTTATCATTGGTTCTGAAGGCACGTTGGCCGTTATTACCGAGGCCACATTAAAACTAACTCCTCTTCCTGCTAGTAAGCGCACCATGCGTGCTGTCTTCAACGATATACAATCGGCAAGCAAAGCAGTCGCAGCGATTATGGCGCAGCCTGTCACGCCTTGTGCGTTGGAATTCATCGATCATGCTGCTATTGAAATGATCCGTGATTTCTCTACGGCTGAACTACCAGAAAATGCTGGCGCTCTTTTGATGATTGAGGTTGATGGCGCAGAAAGCGCCATGAATGATGCCGTTGAGAGTATCCAAAATGCAGCTAGCAACGATGGCTTACTGAATTTTAATGAAGCAACCTCGGCAGAAGAAATTGCAGCTTTATGGGCAACCCGCAAAGCGTTATCGCCAGCTCTTCGCAAAGTGGCACCTAAGAAAATTAACGAAGATGTGGTTGTCCCCGTTTCTCATATTCCTGAACTCATTAATGGGTTAGAAAAACTCGCATCTCAGCATGACATTAAAATCGTTAATTTTGGTCATGCCGGCAATGGTAATATCCATGTCAATTTACTCATCGATCCTGATGACCCACAGCAAATGAAAGCAGCGCATGAATGCCTAGATGATGTATTTACGTTGGTACTCAAACTTGAAGGTAGCCTCTCAGGTGAACATGGTGTGGGGATTGAGAAACGTGATTATATCGCCCGCGAACTTGATAAAACCTCACTTAAATTAATGCATGCTATTCGCTTACAATTTGACCCTAATAAAATTCTCAATCAGGACAAGACCTTACCTATTTCAGCGTAATGCTATCCCTTACTTTATGTCAGCATTTTCCGACTTGTTTTATCAGGTAATGGGCATAGAATCGATGCTTCATGAGTTTTATCAATAAACAGGGATTAACAACTTAACAATAAGTCCCACCCCTGTGATTTAACTCATTCACTCTATAAATAAGCAGTCAGTTTTTATAGATGTCATTATTACTAAGGAGGCATTACATGGATAGACGTTCTTTCATTCGACTCGCTGTCGCGGGTTCAGCAGCTGGTATTATCGCACCAAAAATGATTTTAGCCGGTGATATGGGACATAAAATAAGTAAAAACCCAATGTCTGGTGGTGTTTTTTACACAATGGACTCACCTGGACGCTGGGCAAAGAAAGCCGGTCCTCATTCACCTAATATTCAAGTCAGTAAAAGCAAAGGTGGCATCATTGTTGATGTAGTCACTAGTCATCCGATGAAAGGTTACAAGCATTACATTGTTAAGCATATGCTGCTCGACAAAGACTTTAACTTCATGGATGAAAAAGTATTTGATCCAATGAAAGATTCACCAACATCACAGTTCACACTTAAATCACACAGCGGTCCAATTTATGCCCTGAGTGTGTGTAATCTGCATGATTCATGGTTATCTGTCGCAGAAGTATAAGTTGATACAGACAACAAGGTGACATTGTCACCTTGTTGTCTTTTCTTTTTACTCTATTTCAAATCTTTATCCAATCTAGTTAAAGATCATTCATAGAAAACTTTCCTAATCCCTGTTCTAATAGATCGGATATGGATGGTTTTATTTATTTAATTTTACTTTGTGCGGGTATCTGGTTCTGGCTTAACAGTCGGCGCGCGCATGAATTTTCATTGGGTATTTGTCGACATATCTGCGAACAAAATCAGGCTATATTACTCGATGAAACTATTTCTCTTAAAAAACTCAAATTACGCCGTGGGCCTAATGGTCACATGCAATTTGAGCGGCGTTTTCAATTTGAATACTGTTATGATGCCGCTCACAGGCTTAGTGGAAATGTGCTGATCCTTGGCTTAACCCCACTCGAAATTAATTTCGATGGGCAACGAACCCTACTCTAAGATTTATTTAACCACGCGTAATTGTGGTTTATTAGATGGTGATGGTGGCTCGCCATCAGGGGGAGTATCTCCTTGATCGTTTTCATCAGCAAACAACATACCTTGACCATTCTCACGAGCATAAATAGCCAAAACAGCTTCAGTGGGTACAGAAACGATTTGCTCTGCACCTGAGAAACGCGCGCTGAATTCAATTAATTGATTACCAAGAATCATTGCTTCAGTCGCAGACGGACTGACATTCAAGACAATTTTACCTTCTTCAATAAATTGATGTGGAACCTGCACACCGGTAATGGTTGCATCTACCAAGAGATACGGTGTCATATCGTTATCGATAATCCACTCGTAAAGCGCACGTACCATGTATGGACGACTAGAGGTCATCGTATACTCCTGTGCTAACTAGCTATTCATATCCCTTTCAATTTCACTCAGACTCATCTGGAATGACTCACGAGAGAAAAGACGTTCAGCATAAGTATTCACTGAACGGGCTTGAGCTGGCAACTCAATTTTGTACTTCGGCAAACGCCACAACAAAGGCGCCATGTAACAATCAACCAAAGTGAACTCATCGCTCATGAAGTAAGGCTTCTGATCAAAAATTGGCGCAATGACAGTTAAGCTATCACGTAATTCTTTACGTAGCTTAGTCGCCACTCGGCTATCAGGGCCATCTTCAAGCTGATCTAAGACACTGTACATATCACGATCAATTCGGTACATGAACAATTTAGAATTGGCACGAGAAACAGGATCAACTGGCATCAAAGGAGGATGCGGGAAACGTTCATCAAGGTATTCCATGATAATACGTGAATCATACAAAACTAAATCACGATCGATCAGTGTTGGAACCGTATTGTACGGGTTTAGATCTATCAAATCTTCAGGACGTTCGCCTTCACCAACATCATGAATATCATGATTGATGTTTTTTTCAGCCAGAACAATACGTGTTCGGTGGCTGTATGGTGATGTAGCACTTGAATAAAGTGCCATTGCAGAACGGCGGTTAGCAATAGACGCCATGATGGAGACCCTTGAGTAAAAAAACTAAATTAAAAAAATATAAATTTGAATAGGTAGTGGCACTTAAACTAAGTGCCACTACAACATCAATTAATGTATGTCTTTCCAGTACTCTTTCTTCAATGCGTAAGAAACGAAGAAGAAGAACACTAGGAAGAGTAACACCCAAACGCCGACACTACGGCGTTTAAGTTGCGAAGGCTCACCCATGTAGACCATGAAGTTAGTCAAGTCACGTGCAGCAACATCATACTCTTCGGCTGTCATGCTACCAGTACTAACCAATGCAAATTCAGGCGTCGCACCGTGTTTAACTTCTTCAGCATTCAACAGTTTTTGCATGCCTTGTAATTCCCACAAAACGTGAGGCATACCAACATCTTTAAATACTGTGTTGTTAACGCCAAATGGACGGCTTTCATCAACATAGAATGAACGGAAGTAAGTGTACAACCAATTCGCACCTTCTGAACCAGCACCCTTAGCACGAGCCATTACCGATAAATCAGGTGGCGATGTACCAAACCAGCTAGCACCATCTTCAACTGTCATCGCAACTTTCATCAAGTCACCAACTTTAGCATCAGAAAAAACTAGATTTTCTTTCACTAATTTGTCAGAAATACCGAGATCTTTACCTGCACGGTTATAGCGCATGTAAGCAGCAGAGTGACAGTTTAAACAGTAGTTGACGAACAACTTGGCACCACGTTGCAGTGACGCTTTGTCATGTAGGTCAATGTTCGCTTCATCTAAGTGAAGTTTCATCGAAGCACTTACTAGGCCCGATAAACTCACCATTACCAATGCAATGATTATTTTTTTCATTTCGATGTCACCCTTTCTGGTACAGGCTTGGTTTTATCAATCGATGTATACCAAGGCATCAGAATAAAGAACGCGAAGTACAGACCACTGAAGATCTGCGACAGCGTCAAGTAAATACCACCTGCTGGCAATGTGCCTAACTTACCTAGTGCAATAAAGCTGATAACAAATACAGCTAAGGCAAACTTGTAAATCCAACCACGGTAGCGGATAGACTTAACTGGGCTACGATCAAGCCAAGGTAATAAGAACAAGAACACAATTGACAGACCCATCGCAACAACACCTGGGAACTGTGACTGGAACATCGTCGGCACAGCACGCAGAATTGCATAGAACGGAGTGAAGTACCAAAGTGGCACAATATGCTCAGGTGTCTTCAGTCCATTCGCTGGAAGGAAGTTATCTTTTTCCAGGAACCAACCACTTAACTCAGGCATAAAGAACACAACAGCCGAGAAGAAGAATAAGAACACAACCACACCGACAATATCTTTCACAGAGTAGTAAGGGTGGAATGGGATGCCATCAAGTGGAATACCATCTTCGCCTTTCACTTTCTTGATTTCAACGCCGTCAGGGTTGTTTGAACCTACTTCGTGCAATGCAATAATATGTGCAACAACCAAACCGAGCAAAACGATTGGTAATGCAATTACGTGGAAAGCGAAGAAACGGTTCAGTGTGGCGCCAGAGATAACGAAGTCACCACGAATCCAGATTGCTAGCTCTTCACCAACAAATGGAACCGCACCAAATAATGAGATAATTACTTGCGCACCCCAGTAAGACATTTGTCCCCAAGGTAATAAGTAACCCATGAAGGCTTCTGCCATCAGTGCAAGGTAAATAAACATACCAAACAACCAAATTAATTCACGAGGTTTTTTGTACGAACCGTACATAAGACCGCGGAACATATGCAGATAAATAATAATAAAGAAGGCAGATGCACCCGTAGAATGCAGATAACGAATTAACCAACCCCATTCAACATCACGCATGATGTATTCAACTGATGCAAAGGCCAGTGCTTCATCTGGGTTGTAATTCATTGTCAGGAAAACGCCCGTGACAATTTGCATAACTAAGACGAGAAGCGCTAATGAACCAAAGAAATACCAAAAGTTGAAGTTCTTTGGTGCATAGTAAGCGGCCATATGGTCATTCCACATCTTAGAGAGTGGAAAGCGGTCATCGACCCAACCGAGTGTTTTTTCTAACATACTCATTAGGCTGCTCCTTCATCAATACCAACAACCAGTGTGGTATCAGTTAGGTAAGTATAAGGTGGGATCACCAAATTGGTCGGCGCAGGAACGTTCTTGTAAACACGCCCAGCTAAATCGAATTTGGAACCATGACATGGACAGTAGAAACCACCCAACCAATCAGGTCCCATATCCTCAGGAGCAACTTCTGGACGGTATGTTGGCGAACAACCTAAGTGAGTACAAATACCAATGGCAACCAAGTACTTGTCTTTTAGTGAACGATTAATGCCCTTAATATAATCTGGTTGCTGCGTAGCAACTTCAGAATTAGGATCAACAACCTTGTCGTTTAACTTAACAAGATCTTCGAGGTTTTGATCGGTACGATTAAGTATCCAGATCGGCTTCTTCTGCCATAACACTCGCATTAACTGACCAGGCTGTAATTTACTGAAGTCCACTTCTACCGGTGCGCCAGCAGCTAAGGCTTTGGCACTGGGACTCCAAGATTTCAAAAACGGCACTGCTACAAAACCGGCGCCTACAGCACCTACTGCAACAGTCGCAGCCGTCAGAAATCGGCGTTTACTATTATCTACGCCATCTGTACTCATCTTCGTCTCCTGTGAGCGTCACCCTTATTTTGTTCAGGTTACACCCTTGCATTCACGACCCAAGAAAGACCAGCCAAACTAAACTGCATCAGCAAATTAGAATATTTGTGCTTTCCAGCATAAAAATCAGCCGTATTGTCTAGCATGCGCGTGGATTGGTCAAGCGAAGACTTGTTTTTTTGTGTTATTACAAGGGCTTATGACTTGTTTTATTAACCTAATGATCACTGAAAACCGTTCAAAAACAGTGATATCCCTACTTATGCAGGGTTATCGATGTCAATAAAACTGTGTTTTAGCTCAAAATGTGCGGCAAGGTGATTCCCCAGTGCCTGGACACCATATCGCTCTGTTGCATGATGTCCTGCTGCAAAAAAGTGAATTTTCATTTCACGCGCAATGTGTACGGTTTTTTCTGAAATTTCACCTGTTATAAACGCATCCACGCCTAATGTCGCTGCCTCTTCTATATAGGACTGAGCACCACCAGTACACCACGCAACCGTTTTAATCGGTTTTTCTGCGGCAATATGTTGAGGCGTGCGCTTCAGGCAGGAATCGATATGTGCGGCTAATTGCTCTCCGTTACAGGCTTGCCTAGGCTTACCCACATACAATAAACCCGAATCACCAGTAACTTCATCAATACTAAAATCCAGTACACGCGCCAACTGGGCGTTATTCCCCAACTCTATATGCCCATCCAACGGCAAATGATACGCCAGTAAATTGATCCCTGATTCAAGCAAACGCTGGATTCTCTGGCGTTTTATACCCGTAATAACAGGAGATTCACCCTTCCAAAAA
>JALTKP010000248.1 GCA_027078075.1 Gammaproteobacteria bacterium
GTAAGTGCGCGCATGGTCGAGGACTTGCCTGCGTTGGTATATCCCACCAGTGCCACGCTAAATTGCTCGGTGCGCTGAGAGCGGCGATCTTTCATTACCTTTTCTACATCGTCTAGCTCACGGCGGAGTTCGGCCAATCGATCGCGCACTCTGCGCCGATCAATCTCCAAGGCGCTTTCTCCCGTTCCTTGTCCCATAAAGCGCTCATTACCGCCATCGTCGGCATCCCGGAGTCGTGGTGCCTGATAGTTCAAACGCGCAATCTCAACTTGTAGCCGCGCGGAACGGGTGCGTGCATGACGGCTGAAGATTTCAATAATCACGCCTGTGCGATCTAGTATCTCTACCCCCAGCGCATTGCCGAGATGGCGTATCTGCGAGGGGCTTAAGTCGCAGTCAAACACCACCACATCGGCCATCTCACCAGATAGAGGCTCGGTTATTTCGTCATCCTCAACAACATCCCCTGCTCCTTTGTTACCGGTAAGCTGCGCTAGCTCCTGCAACTTGCCTGTGCCGACAACGGTAATTTTATTTGTCGAAGACTGCCGTTGTGACTGGGTCGCCACCACACGAAACCCGAGGGTCGTGACCAGCCGTGTAAGCTCATCAAGCGATTCCTTAGCCTCAGCATCTTTAATCCTTGGGGTACGGATGGACACAAGTAAGGCGCGATCGAGTGCGACGCTTTTAGTGAACTTCATTATAAATCTCTACTGAATAGGGTCTGGGGGCACATCCTACGCAATAACAGGGGCAAGAGTGCATTTTTCTTTAATATTAGGATGTAATAACTGAATACCAGAGCATTTCTGCAAATGTGGGGTGTTGAATATGAGGAGCACCGCTTAATTAAACTATTAAAAATCAAGTATTTTTGTTGGTTATCTTCGTATAGAATTCGCCATTAAATTTTTCTTATCCTCCTTTCAAAGAATGCCAAACAAATGAATGATAAAACGATAGCAACTCATAACGGTAATTTTCATGCAGATGATGTTTTCAGTATCGCTGCACTTAAGAACATATTCCCTTCTTTTAAGCTTATTCGCACACGTGATTTAGACATTATCGCTAAAGCGGATATCGTGGTTGATGTAGGTGGTGAATATGATGCGGAGTCAGACCGTTTTGATCATCATCAACGTGGTGGTGCAGGTGAGCGCGAAAATGGGATTCCTTATTCCTCATTCGGTTTAATTTGGCAGAAATATGGCTTAGAAATATGTGAAGGCAATCAAGACGTCGCAAATGCGGTTGATGCAGGTCTAGTCTCAACAATTGATGCCATCGATTGCGGTCATGTCGAAGGGATTTATAAAGGTATTAGCCTTAGCCAAACGATTGGAATGTTTAACCCGACTTGGCAAGAAGACAGCCATTTTGATACCTGTTTTGATGACGCGGTTGATTTTGCATCGCGCGTTTTAGCACGATTTATTGCATCGGCTGACGGGGGGATTAGTGCGAAAGAGATTGTGGCTAAAGCGATTGATAATGCAGAAGATCCAAGAGTGATTGTATTGGAAAAATATACCCCGTGGAAAAGAACCGTTCACACCTTATCTAAAGAGGCGCTGTATGTGGTTTACCCTTCTCAAACGGGTCAATGGCGAATTCAAACAGTACCGGTTGAATTAGGTTCATTCGAAGATAGAAAATCGCTGCCTAAACCATGGGCAGGCTTATCTGATAAAGCGCTTAAAGAGGTGACGGGTATTGATGACGCCATGTTTTGTCATAATGGTTTATTTATTGCGGGTGCAGAATCATTTGAAAGTACTATGAAAATGGCATCCATTGCACTTGAATAACAAATGCGAGGAAGGGTTGGTCGACGAACAAAAGAAAGCGTCGACGTAACTTACATCCTAAATTCATCCATTTTAAAGTACCCTTACATATGAATATAGAACAACGTATCGCTGATGAACTTGGTGTTAAATTGTCACAAGTTGAAGCCACCATTACCTTGCTTGATGAGGGCTCAACGGTTCCCTTTATCTCTCGTTACCGCAAAGAAGTGACGGGTGGTTTAGATGACACGCAGCTTCGTACATTGGAAGAGCGGTTACATTATTTACGTGAACTTGAAGATCGCCGCACAAGCGTTTTAAAGACGATTGAAGAGCAAGGCAAGTTAACGGATACGTTAAAAAAATCACTGCTAGAAGCCGATACTAAAACACGTCTTGAAGATCTTTATGCTCCTTATAAAGTTAAACGCCGTACCCGAGCACAAATCGCGCGTGAAGCCGGTATTGAACCGCTACTCGATGCGATTATGGAAGATCGTACGCTAGACCCAACTGTTGCAGCAGAATCCTATATTAATGCTGAAACCAAGTTTGTTGATGTTGAAGCGGTACTAGACGGTGCACGGCAGATATTTATGGAGCGAGCTTCAGAAAATGCCGATTTACTCGCCGATTTACGCGACACATGCTGGGAAAAGGGTGAACTTACGTCAACGGTTGTTAAAGGTCAGGAAGCTAAGGGCAGTAAGTTTACTGACTATTTTGAATTTTCAGAAAAGATTAATAAGATCCCCTCACATCGGGCATTGGCATTATTCCGTGGCCGCAATGAAGGCATCTTACGGGTTAAATTATCTGTACCGGGTCAGGATGATCTTGAGTCAGCTTCAGATATGGGTATCTGTGACAGTTCAGTGGCTTATGCTTTTTCACTTTCGCAGAAACAACGCGCAGCAGACAACTGGTTGTTAGAGAGTGCGCGATGGGCATGGCGCTTTAAAATTGCATTAACGCTTGAATCAGAGCTAATGATACGTTTACGTGAATCTTCTGATGAAGAAGCGATTCGTGTCTTTGGTGAAAATATGCGTGATTTATTATTAGCCGCCCCCGCGGGCGCACGTGCAACACTCGGACTCGATCCTGGTTTACGAACCGGTGTAAAGGTTGTTGTGGTTGATGCGCTGGGCATGCTGGTTGATCAAGCGGTGATTTATCCACACGCGCCTAAAAACCAATGGGATCAATCCATTGCTGTATTAGCGGCGCTGGCTAAAAAGCATAAGGTTGAACTGGTTGCGATTGGTAATGGCACCGCCTCACGTGAAACTGATAAATTAACCAATGAGTTAATGAAGAAGCATCCTGAATTACACCTTACTAGTTTAGTGGTGAGTGAAGCAGGAGCATCGGTTTATTCTGCCTCTGAATTAGCCGCAAAAGAATTCCCCGACTTAGACGTGACTTTCCGTGGTTCCATTTCAATCGCGCGCCGTTTGCAAGATCCCTTAGCGGAACTCGTTAAAATCGATCCGAAAGCGATTGGTGTAGGCCAATACCAACATGACGTAAATCAACATCGTTTAGTCCGAAAATTAGAAGCCGTGGTAGAAGATTGCGTTAACGCCGTGGGTGTTGAGGTGAACATGGCATCTGCACCCTTATTAATGCGTGTTGCAGGTTTAAGTGAAAGTATGGCGGGGAACATTGTTTCTTACCGAGAACAAAATGGCGCGTTTAAAAATCGTAAGGAAATTTTAAAAGTGCCACGCTTAGGGCCCAAGGTATTTGAACAGGCGGCGGGTTTCTTAAAGATATCAAAGGGTGATAACCCGCTTGATGCCTCATCTGTTCATCCAGAAGCCTATCCTGTGGTTAAAAATATTTTAAGCAAGAATAACCGTGAGATAAATAAAGTCATTGGTGATAAATCATTTCTTTCTTCACTTGCCGCTAATGATTATGTAATGGAGGGTTTTGGTGAACCCACTGTGCGTGACATTATTGAGGAACTAGAAAAACCGGGACGTGATCCTCGCCCTGAATTTAAAACCGCGAGTTTTAAAGAGGGTGTTGAAAAAGTCAGTGACTTGAAAGAAGGCATGATGTTAGAAGGTATCATCACCAACGTGACTAACTTTGGTGCCTTTGTTGATATTGGTGTGCATCAAGACGGTTTAGTGCATATCTCGGTGATGGCAGATCGCTTTGTTAAAGATCCGCATGATGTAGTTAAAACAGGCGAAGTGGTTAAAGTAAAAGTGATGGATATTGATGTTAAACGAAACCGCATTGCCTTATCGATGCGTTTAACTGAAGCGGTAGAAAGAAAAGCCGTGGCGCCTAAAAAACAGGCTGTAAAAAATAAGGCACAGCCTAATCGCTCTCATCATAATAAGTCACAAGCCAATAGGTCGAAAAATACTAATAAAGCGTCTGTGGGGAATTCAGCCATGGCTGATGCGTTTGCTAAGCTAAAGAAGTAATACAATAAAAGGTGTCGCCCTGATGTTCGGTTTATTTAAAACTACGCCTGTACTAGAGACACATTCATGAATAATAGGTACCAGAGAGCAATTGTTTATTTCAAGCCGTATCAGAAGTCATAACTACTTTAGATGCTTTAAAATAAGAACTAAATAACGAATCATGTTTAGCCGCGTTTTACTGAGACATTAATGCTGCCGGATCTTGTTCAAGCTGTTATTTTAATTTACGCACTTATATTATCAATATGATATTTTTTAATGAAGGTTGTTTAGATGGATAAACAAAAGCAAATAGAAAAGTTGGTGTTGCTGTGTATTGATACAGCCCATGAAATGTTAAAAGAATATAAGGTGATTATTCCTTTTGGGATTCGTAGCTTTAATAATTCTGAAGACATGAAGATGAATTGCCCCGGTGATAAAAATCCTGAGAATGAATATTCTGAACAGATTGAAAGTGTGGTGAGGGAGTTAAAAGAGTTTGTTGCGAAAGAAAATATCTTTGCGACGGCTTTTGTTATGCACCTTGACTCGGATGGTGGTTCGGGTATTGGTTTACAAATTGAAACTAAACAGTCATCTGTCTTGTTTGTTTATCCTTATAGAAAAGAAGCAGGTAAGTGGGTGATTGATGAACCAATACAAACAAATCAGCTGATGACTAAGGTTTTTTAAAAAATAGAATCGGTTTTATATGCTTCCAGATCTATTACCTTTAACGATAAACGAGCTGGTCTTGTGCGCGGTTATTATATTTGTTGCCTATGTGATTAAAGGTTTATCAGGGTTTGGTAGCGGTTTAGTCGCCATTCCATTGTTAGCCTTTTTTTTACCATTGCCGTTTATTGTTCCCGTCTTGGCTTTGGTAAGTTATACAGGCACGGTGTATCAAAGTTTTACCTATCGTCGTGATGTTGTTTGGCGAGACTTATGGTCTCTTTTACCCTTTTCCTTAACCGGTATTACGATTGCATTGTGGTTGCTTGTTAATGCCGATGTCACCGTACTTACTTTTGCATTGGGTATATTTATATTTTGTTATGCCGTTTATTCATTGCTACCACACAATATTAAAGCGGGTAGTCGCTGGTGGGCAGTTGTAGCGGGGAGTTCTGCTGGTCTGGTTGGTGCTTTATTTGGGACGGGTGGGCCTTTCTATGTTTTGTATCTGAAAATGCGCCAAGTAACGAAACAGCAATTTAGAGCAACTATCACGATGATCTTTTTAGTGGATGGCGGCGCAAGAATATTTGGCTATTTTTATTCAGATTTATTTACAAATAAAATGGTGATATTGGCTTTAATACTGCTGCCTATTTTGATTTTAGCGATGTATGTGGGTCAACATATACATATACAAATAAACGATCGCCGCTTTAACCAAGTCGTGAGTGCTTTGTTATTAGTTAGCGGATTGAGCCTAGCCATAAAATCGGTTTATTTAATGGTCTAATAGATGCCAGAGATCAATTCTTTTGCTGCTAAGGTGATAGATATCTATAATAAGTGTGTCAGATAGCTAGCAACTTGACGGGCATTCTCACACAGAAAAATACTGGAGTTTTTATGATAGAAGAACATGGCCAAAAGATTGCTGAGCAGTGGCTAACCCATGCAGCAGAAACTGCTAGCCAAAAAGACCTTAACAGTCATATGGGGATGATATCAAAACGCATCAGTGTCGAAGGTGTTCCTGGGTTTGATACCATTGATTATGATATCTGGTACAGGCAGTGCAGACATCAGTTTGAAAATGCCATGATAAAAAGCATCGCTTATAAGGGCTTTAACTTTGTCAGTGCAACGGAAACGCAGATTAATTTCACTATTTATGAAATGGTGGTAGGCGCGGATGGCACTTTGAATGAACAGATTGTAGAGATGTCGCTTGAGAAAGAAGAAGATGAGCAATGGCGATTGGTGCATGAACGGGTACTTATCGAGAACGATGCGATGAGAAACCATGAGTTAGCAAAACAATAGGGATCAGCTCCTTCAAATGGCAAAGGGTACCGCTAGATGGATAACGATAAATTAGACAAGATAGTCGCCGACGCACATAAGGCCAAAGATAAACGCGATCTGGGTTATCGTGAGCGGGCGCTAAAGATGTACCCTCATATCTGTGGTCGATGTGCGAGAGAATTTTCAGGGAAGAGTTTACGCGAGTTGACAGTGCATCATCGTGACCATAACCACGATAATAATCCAGCCGATGGCAGTAACTGGGAGTTGTTATGCCTGTATTGCCACGATAATGAACACCAGCGGCAGCAAGTGGCTGGTCAGGGCACGGCTACTGAACAAACGGATGCCGCAACATTTAACCCTTTTGCCGATCTGAAAGCGATGATTGATAAAAAATAGCTATAAAAAATAAAAAAAAATAGGTACCAGAGAGCTATTGTTTACCAAAAGGGATCAGTGACAAAGCATCGTTATTCGTATTACCATTCAAGGCCGCATCATTAAAGGATTATTGTTGTGCAAAGCATTTCTTTAACTGCTCAAATTGCTACCTTGCTGTTGCTGCTACCTGTATCAGCTAATGTACTTGCAACAGTCTTTCCTCGAGTTGAAGCACTTAATAAACAAGCCCAATTCAAACAAGCATTACAGCTTATTGAGTCTAAATGTAATGAGCTAAAAAAAGCGCCATCAACAAACATAGCAGACTGTTTTAGTTTGCAAGGTCAAATCCTTCTTGAACTCGCTGACTTTAATAAATCAGAACCGCTGTTTAAGCAGGCACTTTCAATACGTGAATCTTTATTAGGCAAAGATCATGCTGATGTAGCGGCTAGCTTGAATGATCTTGGTGAACTTTATCGACATCGAGGTGAATATGAAAAGCCTGAAGTACTTTATCTGCGGGCTTTAAAAATACGCATTAAACAATTTGGTAAGTTAGCCCCTAAAACGGCAGAGATTTATAAAAACCTTGGTGAGCTTTACCATGATCAAGGTGATTACGATAAGGCAGAAAAATTTTATACCAAAGCAAGCAGGATATTGGAAGAGGCAAATGATAAACCCGGGAAGAATGAAAACGAATTAGCTTTGGCAGAAGTATTAAATTGGCAAGGGATGCTTTATCAGGAACAGGATATATTAGTTGAGGCAGAGATTTTCTATCAACGTAGTATAGATTCCAGATATAGACTCTTAGGAGAAAAACATCCTCATACCTTAGATAGTTTAATGAATTTAACCTCACTGTATTTAGAAAAGGGTGATTATGATCTTTCGTTTAGGCTTGCAAAAGAGATAGAGGCTGCTCTTGAATCTATTGGTTACACTCAGCAACCTGATTACGCTTATGTATCTGGAATTTTAGCTGAGATATACACGTACTATAATTTGAACGAAAAGTCTGAACAGTATTACCAACGAATAGTTGATATTTATCGACATGTTTACGGCGATAATAATATTATGACCGCCTATTCTTATAGTGATCTTGGTTGGTTAAATGCAGGCAAAGCCAGATACGAGAAAGCTAAAGAGTATTTTGAGAAAGCGCTTAAGATTCGGATTAGAACCTTATCACCGATTCATCAGGAAGTAGCATCGAGTAAAAGAAATTTAGCGTGGGTTGCCTTGAAACAAGGTGATTTACAAAAGTCAGAGACATTACTACAAGAGGCGATAGAAATTTTCGATGCCACATTGGGCAATGAAAGTATTGCTAAAGCAGATGCACTCTATGATTTGTCAGTTGTGAAATGGCAACAAGGGCAGTTAAAAGCAGCGATTGAGTTTATGTCTCAGGCTGAAAAGAACCAGGAACTTGAGATTCAACGCTACCTTAGTACAGGTAGTGAGCGCCAAAAAATTGCTTATATGAATACCTTGCGAGAGGTGACTAATTATACGTTGTCACTGCATTTACAGGCAGATGTTAATAATAATCAGGCAGCTAAGCTGGCGTTTAAAACGATACTTCGTCGCAAGGGCAGAGTTATTGATGTTCTCACTGAACACAGCATTAAGAAGCTGTTACCGTCATTTCCTATTGAGATACAGAAACAGGTAGTTGATTGGCAGAATTCAAAACAGCAGCTTGCTGAATTGTCACAGAAAAAGCCGGTATCACTTAGTAATGATGACTATGTGAATAAACTATCTGAATTGCGGTTTAACGTTGATGTGATGTCATCGGTTTTTGAGTCAATTAAAAACTTATTAGATAAATATAACTCACAAACAATAGAAATAAATGAAGTTGCGAAATTAATACCTAACGATTATTTATTACTGGAGTTCATTATATATCAGCCTTTTAAGGTAGCTGGTTCATCGGATAAATCACAAGCTTTTAAAAAATGGGGAAAGAATAGACTTGCCGCATACACTCTAGATAATACCGGAAAAATACAGGCGGTTGACCTAGGTGAAATTACAAAGATTAAAAGAAGCTTCAATATTGCACGAAGAAAATTATCTACACCGACGAGCCAAATAGAGAGTGTTAACCGTTCATTAAATAATTTGGATAAATTATTATTTGATCCCATTATTCCTTTGTTAGGTGAAAAAAAGAAGTTATTGATTGCGCCGGATGGTTTTTTAAACTTATTACCTTTCTCCGCTTTGGTCGATAACAAAGGGCAATATCGAGGTGATCAATTTTATTTTAGTTACCTGACAAGTGGCAGAGACTTATTGTCAATGCATGAGAAAAAGCAGCAGCCAGTACAGAAACCATCTCTAATTATTGCTAACCCTAATTTTGATAGTATTAATGTTAATAAATACACGACAAAAACATCAACTAAACGAATTATATCAACCCGTAGTGGAAATTTTGACAATGTTAATTTTGAGCCTTTGCCTTATACAGAAGAAGAGGCTAACGAACTAAAAAAGATAATACCTAATGTTCATACGTTTTTGGCAGAAGATGCGACTGAGGAAAAAATAAAATCAGAACAATCACCGTATATTTTACATATTGCTACCCATGGTTTTTTTAATAGCGATACCTCAGATAGTTGGAGTATTGATAATAACCCACTACTTAATAGTGGGTTGGCATTATCCGGTGCTAATAAGAAGCAGGAAAATAGTAGTCAAGACGGAATTTTAACCGCACTTGAAATAACGGGACTTGATTTAACAGGTACCGCATTAGTGGTTCTCTCTGCATGTGAAACCGGTGTTGGTGTGGTCGAAAATGGGCAGGGTTTATATGGTCTACGAAGGGCACTTGTTTTAGCTGGTTCTAGTAGCCAGCTACTTAGTTTGTGGAAGGTTAGTGATAAAGTTACTAAAGAGATGATGAGTCTTTATTATAAAAATTTGTTTTCAGGTGCGGGTCAAGGTCGAGCTGAAGCGATTTACAACACACGGATATCAATACGAAAACAATATCCACATCCCTTTTATTGGTCATCGTTTATTCCATCTGGCGACTGGAGACGATTATAAAAATTTACGCCGATTCAATATCCATAATTTGATCAGGTATTCCTTCTAACACATGCTCAATAAAAAACCGTGAATCACTTTGTAGCTCATCTATGTCGTATTCATAGCCAGCCATATAAAATACGCTGTCGCTGCCTTCATTAACAGGATGACTCCAGCGCCAACTGGCAACAATCTCGATAGTCTTTCCGTAAATAGCTTGCAGTAGCTCGGGTAAGGCAATAATCAGTTTGATATCTTCTCCGGCTTGTTCAGCACTCAGGGTCATGACATGTAAGCCTTGTTTTGAAATATTCTTTACCGTACCAAACAAGCGTTGATCCTGTTCTGATTGCAAGGTCAGTTTGTATTTCAGATCGGTGCGATCTGAATGTCTGCGATTGTCTGTTGAGAGTGCCATTATAGAGCTGCCTTCCCTGTGTACGGTTAGTTTGAGTTATTTTTATTTCCATTACCATAATTATTTAAAGGTAATTTAACTAAATCTAGTACAGATACGTTTTAATGCAATGTAAATAGGTCTAAATAATTGATAAGCCTTGATAAAAGGCATACAAAAAAGGAGGGGATCACGCTTTATTCTGGCAAATCGTTAAGCCGCCTTGTTAATAAGGGCATATTCTAAGTGAGGCAAACCATTTTGCCCCACTTAGTTATCTGAGAGATAAATGCAATTACAGTTTAGCTAACCGTTTAGAGCGACGTCCTAGACCTGCTAGAAATAGTAAACCTGTTCCCATTAACCATGCTGCTGCTGGTACAGGTACTGTTGAAACAGAAGCTATTAAGAAACGATTACCTGTTGTACTTGCTAGTGAACCAACGAAGTTTTCAATACGTAAGAATTGAGTAAGACTATTCGTGTCTGAATTTAAGTAAGATAAAATAGAAAAATTACTTAAGGTTTCAATAGTTAGCAAACCAGCATCAAATAAATCATCCGCCATTGTAGTTGTATTACTGAATAGATCAGACACATCTAATAAATCACGATCTTCAAAGAGAACAATTGTATCGAAACCACCTTCAACAAAAGAGAATGCAAAAGTGTCATTCCCCGCACCACCATCAAGGATATCGTTGTCTATGCCTCCATGAAGGTAATCATCACCATCACCCCCAAATAGAAAGTCGTTACCGCGGTTCCCAAACACAACATCATTGCCAGTTCCACCGGAAACGATGTCATTACCTTGTCCACCACGCACAAGGTCGTCACCAGCATCACCTGATACGATGTCGTCACCTGTACCACCACTAACAAAGTCATTGTCATTGCCGCCACTCAATGTGTCATTACCAGAGTTACCAAAGACTTCATCGGAGCCATTGTCACCACTAATAGTGTCGTCATCAGAGTTGCCAGATAAGCTGTCAGCACCATTACCGCCAATAATAGTGTCATTTCCAGAGTTGCCGAATATGGTATCACCGCCACGATCACCATCGATGAAGTCGTCGCCTGACTCACCGTAAATGGTATCGCCGCCACCGCCGCCGTCGATAGTATCATTGCCAGCGCCAGCAATGATGGTATCGCTACCACCGAGGCCGTTTATCGTGTCGTCATTGACAGTACCGGTTATGTTGTCATTTCCGCTTGTTCCGGTAAAAGTTGCGGCATTGAGAGACATGCTAGTTAATGTAAGTAGTACGCAGAGTGTGATTTTTTTATACATGATTTTTATACCATTCCTTTGTGTAAAGTTATTTTATGTAATAAATACTGTTGATAATATTGTTGACATATTATCGCTACAAATTATTTTGCATCAGTCTCAAAAGCCTGTAAGACATGCAGAAATAACACTCGCAGTTATTTTTACGAGTAGTAGAAAATGACAAGTTGTTTTTGTTACGGACGATTTTTTACGTCCATTATCCCCGATAAAACTTATGCTTATAGTTGAAGCTTTTTACATTCCTTGAAATATTATTGTAATTTCATAGCGGAATTTATTTTTATTATTATGTCTTTTAGTATAAATACTTCGGTCAAATTACTCAATAAGACAGAAAACTAAAGGAATCAATCCTAATATACTAATAAACATGTAGAGTTACCAAGGAGTTTAGAGTCTGGAAAAGACAACAGAAAGTTATCTTTCTGTCAGTTGCCATCAAGCAAAAATAAAAATTGTTTAGTAAAGTCATTCAAAAAAACAAGTTAGTAGCAATGAGCTAAAAATCACTTTTCATAAATTTTGTGTGTACGAGTAGAGGTTTAGATATCTAGTAGATTGGCATTATTTAGATTTTGCCAAGATATTTACTAGCAACATACCATCTGCAGGATTAAGCCCATGTCCACCGTTTAAAGTGGTTACAGCACTTTGCCCTGCAAGCGGTGGAACGTTATTCATATCCTGACTGGCAGTATCAACCCATTCATCATTTAAGTGGATAACAGAAATATAGCGTGCTTTAGGATGCTGGCGTGTATTTAACCAACCCAGTAAATTACCTGCATCGGGTCGACTTAGATCGCGGTATAAGGCGCTGGAACGATTAAGGGTATTCAAACCAAATAGCGGTGCCATCCATGAAGCCGGGCTGTTTGAAATAGTTTCAGCTAGCTCAGCAGCATCACTACCAGAGTGTGGGCTGGCAATAGTGATGAGCGTGCTTATTTTAAGCGCTGGACGTGTCACCATTATATAACGTGCCAGTACACCACCAGCAGAGTGTCCGACTAAAATCAGTGGCTCTTTAGGGTGCATAGTTTTTACAGCATCGATATAACTGTTTAGGTAACCTGCCTGTATAGGTAC
>JALTKP010000249.1 GCA_027078075.1 Gammaproteobacteria bacterium
GAAGCCTACCCAGAATTTACATCTGGTAAATAATAAGTCAGAAACTACAACCTGGTGGTTGGGAATTGCGGGTGCCTATTAATTTAGGCGCCCGTTTTTTTGCTGCGACCCATTGGAAATGGGTGCAGTATGCATAATGAAACCCCGATAGGCTGGCTTATAGAATCTCTTCGAGCTTCATCATAAGTACCTTAACCATTTCCAATGGTTCAAGGCACATCTATGAGTGGTGAACCTCCAACCCACAACAGCAAAGCAGACAGCAAGTAAGGTTTCGTGCTACGGGTATAAATCATCAAAGTAATCACTTCACTTTTTCTTCCTTAGGGCTCCACTTCGTTGCGCAATGCGTCAGAAAAAGTGAAGTAATTACTTTGTTGTTGAAGTTGGGTTCTATGGTATTTTTTTGAGTGGAGAGTCGCGAACCCACAAAAGCTAAATAGACGGCAAGTAAGGTTTCGTGCTACTGGTATAAATCGTCAAAGTAATCACTTCACTTTTTCTTCCTTAGGGCTCCACTTCGTTGCGCAATGCGTCAGAAAAAGTGAAGTGATTACTTTGTTGTTGAAGTTGGGTTCTATGGTATTTTTGAGTGGAGAGTCGCCAACCTAAAAACACAAAGCTGCATCTATAAATTCAAGGTCTTATGTTTAGCTAACTTTCTCCAGCCTCAACTTTTTTCATAAACGCTTTAAAAAACGACCTAATCCGATTCGCATTAGTGCCACCATCCCCACCACCCCCAAAGCGTGAAGTAGAACGCATATCAATACGGCTACCACTACCCTCTGTTGGTGTTATATGAATCACAACATCATCACTAAACCCAAACCAGAAAGTCGTCTCAGTAGCTTCAATGTGAAGGTCTGCACGACTAGGTTCATAAAGTTTCCAGCCTTTGTCTTTGATAACTTCGAGGCTGTAGTCATAAGCCTTGTTAGTATCTATGGGAAGAATGAGTGGTTGAATATCAGGATAGGCTTCTTCTTGATAAGCAGCAATGCCAACGCCGCCATATTCTTGAGAATTGGGCGCATACCAAAATGAGGGTGGTTCTTCTGTATTGGTTGTGATGTCTTGTATTGGCGGTAGTGTTAGTTTGGCTTCTTTCCATGACTGTAAAAATAACAACATTGGCACGATAATAATCAACCCTAGTAAGCTATAGATAAAACCACGACGCTTGCTTCCAGGATAGGCCATAAATAAGCCAGATAAACATAAAATAGCGGCAGCTATGCCACCGTAGGCAGCCCATTTAAGAATAATGACAGCACTATCATAATTCCACCAGCCAATACGACTGCCGATAGGGCCAGTCATGGCAAGGAGAATCGCGAGAATAATGAAGGAAAAACCAATAACAGCTGGTTTATAGAGTGTTTTTTCTACGATTTGTGTATGCATCATTCACCATAGTTAAACATTGATAGTTATAATGTTAATAACGCGGTTCAATCACATATTTTGACAATATAATACTAGACTAGTTGCTTATGGCTACCATCACAGAAAGGTGTATCTTCAGTCTTCTTACAACCGCATAACCAAACCCGTGTTGATTCATCAATAGTGATTTTTACTGGTTCAAAATCAGTATATTTATGTGAACCATCACAAAAGGGTTGGCTTTTTGATTTGCCACAGGAGCACCACCAGTAATCACCTGGATCTAAATCAACGGCGTAAGAATATTTCTGTGGGCATTCAGGTTCTGCCATAATGGTCTCTTATGTGTGGCGATAGTAAAGTGTGTCTAAAATTGTATGAAAAGTTTACGCGTTGAAAACGTAGAAAGCGAATGGTTACCGAAGTCCAGTATCGACGTAAAGGCCGGTGAGTGTATTGTTGTGAGTGGACCTTCGGGTGTCGGTAAATCATTGTTGCTGAGGGCAATTGCAGATTTAGATGTACATAAAGGTTCTTTAAGTATTGATGATGAGTCATTTGATGCAATGCCGGCAACTGCATGGCGTAAGAAGGTAGGTTTGCTTACAGCTGAAAGTGCCTGGTGGGCTGAAGAGGTATCTGATCATATTAAAGCAGTAGAGACTGAAAGATTGATTGAACTCGGTTTTGATAAGAGTGCGTTAGATTGGTCGGTTGATAGGCTTTCTACAGGGGAAAAACAGCGTCTAGCAATATTACGATTGTTGGCAAACCAGCCAGAGTTTTTACTATTAGATGAACCAACAGCAAATCTTGATCCAGCGAGTGTAATTAAAGTTGAAAAAGTATTGTTGGATTACTGCCGAAATAAACCAGCAGGGTTAATTTGGGTGAGTCATGATGTGGAACAGGCAAAACGAATAGCAGATAAACACTATCACTTCGATAAAAATGGTTTGAGTGAGGTAATCAAATGAATATGATTTCACTCAGCGTAGTAGATCTATCTATAGCAGCATTTTTAGTACTAATATTGGCCGGGTTAGGCATAAAGTTACAGTTAGGAGTCACTCGCCAGTTAATTATTGCGGCAGCGCGTACAACTATTCAATTGTTGCTGGTAGGTTATATTTTAAAACTATTATTTGATAGTGTTCATTTAGGTTATATGACAATCGCTGTTACTGTCATGTTGTTATTTGCGGGGCGTGAAGTCATGGCGCGCCAGACACACCCATATAAAGGTTGGTGGGGTTTTGGTATGGGCACGGTGTCGATGTTTTTGTCGACATTTACAGTCACGTTTCTTGCGTTAACTGTCATTATAAATAATGAACCATGGTATACACCACAATATGCGATTCCTTTATTAGGGATGATGCTTGGAAATACAATGACAGGGATTGCACTAGGATTGGAAAGGTTAACTCAGGCTGCGAGAGAGCAGCGTAAACAGATTGAAGCACAACTCATGCTTGGATTCAGTGGACAACAATCAATTACAGCAATACGTCGGCAGGCAATGCGTTACGGCATGATTCCTATTATCAATTCTATGGCAGCAGCTGGGCTGGTGAGTTTACCGGGAATGATGACAGGACAAATATTGGCAGGTAGCCCACCTTTAGAAGCAGTGAAATATCAGATATTGATTATGTTTTTAATTACCGCAGGAACTGGTTTTGGAACTGTTGTTGCCGTTGTATTAGGCTCGCGAAGATTATTTGATGATCGAGAAAGATTACGATTGGATCGATTAAGAAAATAAGACTAGGATAAATATTATATCTAAAACTGCTTAGGAGAAATGAGATGTCAAACGAAGGTTACCATGAACCCATTAATGAAATTTCAGATGCAACCCGAGATATGCATCGTGCTATAACCTCTTTAATGGAAGAGCTGGAAGCAGTTGATTGGTATAA
>JALTKP010000250.1 GCA_027078075.1 Gammaproteobacteria bacterium
CCATTTCCAATGGTTCTGGTCATTGTGACTTTGTTTGAATTTTTCCATGACTGATAGGGCGAGCATAGAACCCTAACGGGTTCATTATGCATACTGCACCCATCTCCGATGTCCGCATGGTGTAGCAGTACTTTATTGCTGTCTCACTTGCTTTAATGGCTTCTAGCTTCACTACGCATAGAATCCCTAACGGGCTTCATTATGAGTACCCTAGCCATCTCCGATGGCTCAGGGCAAAAAAAAGGCGCAGCTAAAGGAGCTGCGCCTAACAAATTCCACCATTGGGAGGTGGAGGAGGTCCGTATCAAGCTGGAGGCTTATTGCATCCAACTGAAATGATGAATACATAGTAGGCTAAATTAGTATATTAGTCAATACTAATTTAGGTGTTTTTTTACGTAGGTACTTTGGCACTCATTTCTCAGCCCTCCAAAACAAAGAAAGGCGCGATTCCGTTAGAAATCGCGCCTTGTACCACTAGCTCTTCTATTCGTGGAGGAATGTTAGAGTGTTCTTGCCCGTAAAACGGGATATTCGTGGTGTATTAAGCATCGGGGATGGAGGATTTTTTGTCAATAATTACTTTTAATGATATAAATCAATGCATTAAAGAGATAATATAATCTAAGTTATTAGATATATTCAGCATGATATTGGTTTCATTCAAATCATTGTGTTTTTTGTAACCCGTTGATTTATAATGAATTCATTTTTTAGCTAAAAATTTATTTTTAACTAAAAAAACCTTAAATTTTAAGTCTTTCTACAATCTCACCCGTTTTTAGATGTTTTTCCATTATTTCATCGATGTCTTCTTCATCAACATAACTATACCAAACCGCATCTGGGTAAACGACGAGTACAGGACCTTCACTGCAACGATCTAAACAACCTGCAGAGTTAATACGTGTACCACCTTCTCCATTGATGCCCATTTGTTTACTTTTAGCTTTAGCGTAGTCTCGCATGGCCTGTGCATCGAAGTCCTGACAACAAGCGCACCCCTCATCACGTTGATTGGTACAAAAGAAAACATGGTGTTTGTAATAACTCATAATAAGTAATGATGCCTATTGGTTAAGATATGCGTAAAATGTTTTTCCATTATAGGCATTTCAACAAATTAAAAAAGGCGTGAGGCTGTTGCCAGTTACAACTCTTAAAGCATCCCTGATTGCAGAAGCGAATAAATGTGTTTTGTGCGGCATGTGTTTGCCCCATTGTCCTACCTATTCACTCGCCCAAAATGAAAATGAATCACCACGTGGCCGGCTAGTACTGGGTAAAGCATTACTTTTAGGTAATGTTGAAGAAACCACTCGGCTTGTTGAACACATCGATCATTGTCTTGTTTGTCGTAGTTGCGAGAAGTGCTGTCCGTCTGGGGTTAAATTTGGTGCGTTCATGGATGGTTTACGCAATCATTTATCGAAAGCAGAGGCACCAAAGCATGACTTTGCCGAGATTCTGGTTAACCAAGAAAAACGCCGTGCTTTAAATAAAAAACTTTGGTTAGGGCAACGCAGTGGCGCACTCAGTATCGGAAAATTATTTTTAGATGATACTGATGCCCGCCTTATTAATAGTTTGCCTAAGGTTGAGCGCTTTCAAGCACTTGATGACAACTACCCTGCTAAGAACGCTAAAACCGCAACCGTCATGTTGTTTACCGGATGCAACTCCGAGCTATTGGGTAATTCACTTGTGTTTACAGCAATTGAATTACTCACTCGCTTAGGTGTGAGCGTCATCATCCCTAAACAACAAGCCTGTTGTGGTGGATTATCTCGTCACCATGGCGATGCAGATACTGCCAATCAGTTAGAAGCGCAAAATATAGCGGCTTTTGAATATGATTCAGATGTGCCGATAGTGACATTAGCAACTGGCTGTGGCGCAAGCTTATTAGATTACAGTGCCTTAGATAATGATGATGCGAGTACTCATGCGTTTACTTCGCGTATTACTGATATTAATCAGTTTCTTTTAAACCATCTCAAAATGAATAAGGTTAGTTTCAAACCGATGGCAAAGAAGGTTATTTTGCACACCCCTTGCAGCATGAAAAATGTCATGCGACAAGACAATGCAGTTCACTCACTATTGAATATGATTCCCGAACTTGAGTTGATTAATCTTTCTTCACAAAAAGGCTGTTGCGGTGCGGCAGGCACTTACATGTATGAACATAGTAATAATGCTGATGCATTACGTGAACCCATTATTACTGAAGTAGAAGCCCAGCATCCCGACACCTTAGTGACAACCAATATTGGCTGTGCAATGCATATTCAAGCCGGACTTAAAAAATCAGGAAGTGCCGTTAAAATCCTCCACCCTATCGAGATTTTGAATCGCTCTATCCATTCTGGAGATATTGGCAATAGCTGATTTTTAGAGGATACTTACTACATGACAGACAGACACTTCACATTATCCGACCAGATTGCGCTTGGCATTGATCAAGCATTACGCACTGTATTTGGTAAACCACAAGTTACCGAACGCAGTAACCCTTCTGATGATGTTCCTGAAACCAACCAACTGTCTGAGGAAGAACAAAAGCATATTGCCGGTTTGATGCGTATTAACCACGTTGGCGAAGTCTGTGCACAAGCGCTCTATCAAGGGCAAGCAATGACTGCCAAACTCGATACCGTTAGAGAAAGTATGCAGCGCGCTGCAGATGAAGAAAACGATCACCTCGCTTGGTGCGAACAACGTCTAGAGGAATTAAATAGCCACAAGAGCCTACTTAACCCTTTATGGTATGCCGGTTCTTTTGGTTTAGGCGCATTGGCTGGTTTAGCTGGTGACAAATGGAGTTTAGGGTTTGTCGCTGAAACCGAGCATCAAGTCGTTGAGCATCTTGATGAACATCTTGCTCAACTTCCCGAACAAGATGAACGTAGTCGCGCTATTCTGAAACAAATGAAACAAGATGAAGGTCGTCATGCAACGGTTGCTTTAGAAGCAGGTGGTGCTGAATTACCAGCCCCAATAAAGCAAGCTATGAAGTTCACTTCAAAAATCATGACGTCTGCTGCTTATAAGATCTAAATTATTTTTAGTTAAGAGAAAAACAGTGAATGTATTTCTAAACTAACAGCTCAATACCTCAACGAATAAAAACGATACGCATAAACGGATAATTAATAACCCAAAATGACCGTCAAACGGAATTCACCTTGCCCTTGTGGAAGCGGTAAGAAATACAAAAAATGTTGTTTACTCAACACTAACTCCATCGAATCAAATTATTCGCACGCAGTACAGTTATATAATGCCGGTCAAATACAAGATGCACTAATAATATGCCACAACATATTATCTGCCGACCCTACACATAAGAACGCACGCTTTTTAACCGGTGCCATCACATACAATAAAGCCGTTACTCTTCAGCAAAGCGGGCAGCTACAAGCATCGATAAAGACATACTCTGAGGCACTAAAATTATGCCCAGATGAATCAGACATACATGCCAATATGGGCAGCGCCTATTATGATTTAGGCAAATATCTGAATGCACTTGAGCACTACCTTACCTACTTAGAAAAACAACCAAATGATTTTCCTGTTGCTAACCGAGTTGCTCAAATCATGCTTAACCAAGGTGATTTAAGTAATGCTAAACAGAAATTTGAAAATATAGTAGCCGAATCGCCTAAAGACATTACTGCACTAGAAGGGTTAGCAAAGACCTATGAGCAATTACTTGATAGGGATGCTGCAATACGACAATACCAAACCATAGTTTCAATTAATGATGATCCTACTATCCATTTACAAATGCTTCGTTTGATGATTGAACGAGGTCAGTTAAGTGAATCTGAAAAGAAATTATCCGAACTAATAACTCGATTTAATGACAATCAAGAGTTGTATTTCTTACTTGCTGATATTTACCGACAATCTGGTTTAATTGAAAAGTCTCAAGATATTTACAAAGAATTATCTAAAAATAACCATGACGACATAAATATACTTTTACGCTGGGCTAACTTTAAAGAGCAAGTTCATCAACTTGATGACGCTGAACAGCTAATCAACAAGGTTCTAAAACACTCGCATGAAAATGAAGAAGCTTTATTATTAGCAGCTCGAATTCACCGAAGAAAAAAAAACTACGATAAAGCACAAACCATACTTGAAAAGATCAAACCCGATGATAATCAGGCCGATGATTTCAGCGTCAGATACTTTTTTGAATTAGGTTCAGTACTTGATAAAGCAGCGCTTTACTCAGATGCTTTTAAAGCAATGTCTCAAGCAAACCAATTAGCTATAAACTTCAAACATAATCACTTTGATATGGCGCTTCAAAAAGAAGGCTTTAAACACATTAAGCAAGTGCTTAATAAAGATGTCCTGCAACAATTTAGCGGCTTCCCTGAACCAAAAACCGATATCAAACCACTCTTTATAGTTGGCTTTCCCCGTTCAGGCACAAGCTTGCTAGAACAAATTTTTGCATCACATTCGAAGATTTGTGCAGGTGATGAATTACCTTTTATGTCTGCAATTGAAAATCATTATTGCCAAACAACATTAAAAAACCAACAACCATTCCCTGATTGCTTTACGGGTACACAGCTTGATATCGACATGGTCAACCTAATGAGAAAATTTTATCTTGATGGGGTAAAGAGTTATGGTTTACCATCCGACGGTAAAAAAATATTCACTGATAAGATGCCATTAAATTTATTGTATCTCGGCATGATTCACTTACTATTCCCAAGCGCTTCTATTATACATATACGCCGTCATCCATTAGATGTCTGTTTGTCCGCCTTCTTCACAAACTTCACTACTGGTAATCGCTATGCAATGAGACTTGAAGATACCGCTTCATATTACTCTGAAGTAATGGCGCTAACCGAACATTACAAACAACATCTGAATTTAAACTATATAGAAGTGCGTTATGAGGATTTAGTAACAAACACTGAAGCAGAGATTAAGCGTTTACTTGATTTTATAGGCCTTGAGTGGGATGAAAACTGCTTGTCACACCACCTTACTAAACGAATATCCAAAACATCAAGTTATGAGCAAGTTACCAAGGCAATGTATACAAGTTCAATCAGCCGTCACGACAACTACCAATCTGAGCTAAATAAGATCAGTCCGATTCTTGATGATTTGATTCGTGATTTTGGCCACAAAAAAATATAACTACATCTTCGACATTCTACGGCCATAGAATATTTCAAGTATTTCTTTTTGTAGGTATTTGCGAATTCTATTTTGTTCAATTTTTTTCAAATCTTCCGATTTCATCCCAAATAAATACTTATCCAATTCACAATCTTTTAACATCATCTTGGTGTGAAAAATATTTTCCTGATACACATTCACATCAACCATTTGGTAGGCATCTTTAATATCTTTGGAAATATAGTTCTGAATAGAATTAATATGGTGATCGATAAATACCTTGCCACCTTTAGTGTTACGCGTAAAACCGCGCACACGATAATCCATGATGACAATATCGGAATCAAAACTATGTATTAAATAGTTAAGTGCTTTAAGCGGTGAAACTCGCCCGCAGGTTGATACATCTATGTCTGCACGGAATGTACTAATGCCATTTTCAGGATGATACTCAGGATAGGTATGAACAGTAATATGACTTTTATCGAGATGCCCAACAACGGTTTCAGGTAAAGGCCCTGGGGTTTGTTTATTATCAATCTGGCTTGCTGCCATTGATTCTTCTGAAATCAGCATCGTGACACTCGCACCTTGAGGGTCATAATCCTGACGTGCAATATTGAGAATATTCGCACCAATGATATCACTGACATCTGTTAAAATATGCGTCAAGCGTTTTGCATTATATTCTTCATCAATGTATTCAAGGTACTCTTTCTGTTGTGCCTTGGTTGCGGTATAACAAACATCATAAATATTAAAACTTAACGTCTTAGTAAGATTGTTAAACCCATGTAACTTTAGTTTCTTTGCTCGTGCCACAGTTAATTCTCTAAACTTTATTTATTACTAACACCGATCAGATATTGGTGGATGGTAAATCATCTGTACAGTATTGCCATCAGGATCAAAACAATAAAAACTACGTGCACCATCGCGGTGAGTACGCGGCTTAGTTCTCATTTCAACTTTATTGACTAACAAGAAATCATGCCAAGCATCGACATCATCTAATTTGCGTAAAATAAAACCGATATGATCAAGGTGCTGCCCTTCCGTTGCAAAGTCTGATGTAACACGATGCAAAGCAAGATTGTCATTACCCGAACAAAGATAAACACTGTCAGCATCGGGTCGCCACTCAACCGCCATGCCTAACAATTCAGTATAAAAATGTTCACAGGCTTCATACTTTAATGCATAGAAGGCAACATGCCTCATACCACCTGTCGCAGGAGGACGATTCATTCGACTTCCTCTATTTTATAGTCATGTGTAATTTCAGCCATCGCGCCTAACATAATCGATGCTGAGCAGTACTTTTCTGATGATAATTGAATTGCACGCTTTACCCTGTCTTCCTTGAGCCCTTTTCCAATCACACGAAAATGGGCATGGATTTTAGTAAATACCTTTGGCTCTTCATCTGAACGTTCTGCCTCTAACTCAACAATACAATCACGTACATCCTGTCGTGCTTTGGTCAATATCATCATCACATCAAACATAGTGCAACCACCTAAGCCTAATAACAACATCTCCATTGGACGCACACCGAGGTTACGCCCACCGTGATCAGGTGGTCCATCCATGACAATCGCGTGACCACTACCCGACTCACCTAAAAAAGTTGCCTGTTCGACCCATTTAACTCTCGCTTTCATGAACTACTCCACAGAAATACAGACTGCGTAGCGTATCATAGTCAGGTTAGTCAGAAACTAATCATGACATACGTAGGCAATATATCCGTGTAGTTCGACAGAACACTCAGAATTGCCTACACTCAGTAACATAACAACGAAATATAAGGTTGATTCAGTTAGACTACCTCTATGATTAAACCTAGCGAAAATCCAGCGATACAGCGTTTTCTTGAACACTGCCACCATCGCCGTTACCCAGCCAAAAGCGTCATTATCTACGCCGGTGATGTGCCTGATGTGCTCTATTACATCATTGAAGGTTCCGTATCCGTACTAATAGAAGATGAAGATGGACGCGAAATCGTCCTTGCATACCTTAATCCAGGTGATTTCTTTGGTGAAATGGGGCTGTTTGTACCCGATAATAAACGCAGTGCTTGGGTCCGAGCACGCACGGAGTGTGAGCTGGGAGAAATCAGTTACACCAAATTTAGACAACTCTCGACAGACAACCCCGATATTCTTTTTGAGCTAGCATCACAAATGGCGATTCGCCTGCAAAATACCAGCCGCAAGGTTGGGCATCTCGCCTTTATGGATGTTACGGGTCGTGTTGCACGTACCTTATTAGATCTATGTCAACAACCCGATGCCATGACGCACCCTGATGGTATGCAAATCCGCATTACCCGTCAGGAGATTGGTCGTATTGTTGGTTGTTCTCGTGAAATGGTTGGCCGCGTATTAAAGAACCTTGAAGAACAACGCTTGATAAACGTTAAAGGTAAAACCATTGTTGTATTTGGTACTCGCTAATATAAGTTACTCATTCTAGTTTCATCCTGTTACCCATATGAACCCGAAAATAAGAAACCAAGCATTCCAACTGCTTCAAAAAAACAAATTTACAGATGCTATACCGCTTTTATTAAAAGTCGTTAAAAAAGATAGCAATGATATGGAAGCTTGCTTTGCGCTAGCATCAGCCTACGCTCAAGCGAACCGTCCACACGAAGCAGAAAAATATCTAAAACATGTTTTCCTAAAATCTCCTGACAATGCACAAGCATGTTATGCCTTAGCCTACACACAGGAATCTATCGGGCAATATGATGCGGCAATACAAAATTTTAATCGTTTACTCACGCTCACTCCCGAACAATTTGACACCTATAATCATTTAGGAAACATTCATTTAATACAGGGTGATTTTTCTCAAGCTGAAATTAATTTCATAAAATATCTAAAACACGATGCCAACAATTTAGATGTGTTAAATAACCTTGGTATTATTTATATGGAATTAGAAAAATATCAGCAAGCAGAAACTATATTTACTGATATTATTGCTAAGCACCCTCGGCATACTCATGCCATAAACAATCTGGGAAATTTAAATAAAAGCAAAGGTGACTTTGACGCGGCAGAGAAATGTTTTCAGAATGTGTTAAATATTGACAGCACTCACGTAGAAGCAAAATACAATTGGTCAACCATACTAGTTAAGAACAATCATTATACACAGGCAATTGAGTTACTAAACACTGCACTGCAAGCCAAACCGGTTTACAATAAAGCATCTATATTGCTAGCAAAAGCATATCAAGCAACCAATCATCTTCAAGAAGCACTACAAACAATTATCAGCGCAATAACAAGCACGCCAAACAGTATTGAGGCATATCAATGTTTTGCAGGTATTGTCTCAAATTTAACTCTATCTGATACAAGTGAAGAACTTGAAAACATACTTATCAATGCCTTTGATAATAAAAAGGTTGACCACAACCTACTTGTAAAGCCACTACTCGGTATTATTAATGGCAATGAAATTGCTGCTAGTATTAAAGAGGTTAATTCCAAACCTGAAGATAAGATCGCTGAATCACTATTAGCTAATGGACTAGCTAATATATTTAGTCATAATTTACTTATAACTCTGCTTCAGAAAACAATTGTTTCTGACGCAAAAATGGAACTGTTCTTAACTAAGCTAAGATATGCCGTACTTATATGTTCGAATATGGAAAGGAAGCTACCCAACTTAGGTAACAAACTGGAATTAATCTGTTCACTCGCTATGCAGTGCTATAACACTGAATACGTTTATAACATTTCAGAAAAAGAAAAATCTCTTACAAAAAAACTTTTAAACTCGATAGAACACATCAACAAAAACAATTTGTTTAAAATTGCAGTCCTAGCATCATATTTGCCATTAAATGAGGTTCTATCCACAACACAAATTAACGAGTTAACTAAAGTTAAGAAACCTCCCACCTTTAACTATTTAATTGAGCAACAAATAAGTGCCCCTGCATTAGAAGAAGAATTGAAATCAAACATAATCTCTCTTAGCGATAGTATCGATGATACATCAAAAGATATCATGTCTATCAATGAGGATGCACCTTATCCGCGTTGGATTAGCACTAATATCCATAACAACAAAATAACAACAAGCAGCATTTATTCACAACTTGGTCTAGCAATTCCTGAAAATGATAATGCATCTTGCTTTGAAATATTGATTGCCGGTTGTGGAACGGGCAAACATTCAATCGAGATAGCAAGCAACTATAGTAATAGTCACGTGACGGCTGTTGATATCAGTTACAACAGCCTAGCTTATGCCACTAGAAAGAATCAGGAGTATAATGTCAGCAACCTTGATTACTACCATGCTGATTTATTAAATTTATCTGCCATTGAAAAACAATATGACATGATTGAAGTAAGTGGTGTGTTGCATCACTTTTCAAACCCATCTGAAATGCTTGGTAAGCTTATTGATATTCTAAAATCCAGCGGAATAATTAAGATTGGAGCATATAGTCAACGAGTTCGTGAGCCTATCAACAAAATCCAGAAAGAAGTTATTAATCGTTATTCCGCAACTCCTGAAGGAATAAGAGACGCCAGACAATATGTTATTAATAATTGTGACTTGGACAAAACGGGCTTAAAGGCTAATAAAGATTTTTATTCGTTAAGTGGATGCCGATATCTTCTGTTTGGTGCAAATGACCATAACTTTACATTCAATATCATCAAGCAATTAATTAATGAATTTAACCTAACCTTTTTAGGGTTCGATATCGACGATAAATCAGTCCTAACTAAGTACAAAAAACAATTCCCTGACGATCCCGCTATGCTTAAGCTTGATAATTGGGATCAATTCGAGATGGAAAACCCAAAGACTTTTTCAAGCATGTACCAATTTAAATGCCAGAAGACATAATCTCTAGCTAAAAAGGCTACTTAGTTTTTTACCAGGGTCATCTTCTCGCATAAACGCTTCTCCCACTAGAAAAGCATTCACCTTGTGCTGGCGCATTAGTTCAACATCTGCCATCGCATGAATGCCACTTTCTGTCACAACGATGCGATCATTAGGAATTTGATCTAATAATTCGATTGTTGTATTTAACGATGTTTCAAATGTACGTAAATTACGATTATTAATCCCCATCAATGGGATATTGAGTTTCAATGCACGTTGCAACTCTTCTGCGTCATGCACTTCAACAAGTACATCGAGCCCTAGTTCAGTTGCAAGAGAACAAAGCTCCTGCATTTGATTGTCTTCCAAGCAGGCAACAATCAACAAAATACAATCTGCGCCCATCACACGCGCTTCAACGACCTGATAAGGATCAATAATAAAATCTTTACGAATAACCGGTAAATCACAGGCTGCTCGTGCTTCCTTTAAATAGGCGTCACTGCCTTGAAAAAAATCAATGTCTGTTAATACTGACAAACAAGCAGCGCCGGCTTCGGCATAACTTTTAGCTATTTCGGCGGGTATGAAATTTTCACGCAGAATCCCTTTGCTCGGAGATGCTTTCTTTATCTCAGCAATGACTGCGGATTTCCCCGACGATATTTTATTGCGAATTGAATCAACAAAACCACGCACCGGCGAGGCAATATCTAATTGCGCTTCTAACTCAGCCAATGAAATTCTCTCGCTACAAGCCGTAATTTCTTCACGTTTACGCGCAACGATCTTTTTTAATATATCTGGTGTATTACTCATAAGCATTCAATAAGATAAAGATGATGAAAGACTAACTAGTTCGTCTAGTTTAGTTTGTGCCGCGCCACTTGCGATGATATCGGTTGCCTTTTTAATTCCTGCCTCTAGCGTGCCAACTAAATCAGCCGCATAAATCGCCGCGCCTGCATTCATAATAACAATATCACGTGCCGCACCTGGTGTGTTGGCAAACACAGATTTAATCACTTTAAGGCTTTGTTCAGAACCATCTACTTGTAAGTCTTCTAATTTACCCCGTTGCAAACCAAACTGCTCGGGCGATATTGTGTAACTAGTAATATTGCCATTTTTCAGTTCTGCCACATGTGTTTCATCGGCAATACTAATTTCATCCATACCATCGGCAGAGTGAACTACTAAGACATGGTTGCTGCCTAGGGCATTGAGTACTTCGGCAAGCGATTCAACTAACTCGTCACTAAACACGCCGAGTAATTGATTTGGTGCACCAGCAGGATTCGTCAGTGGGCCGAGTACATTAAAAATAGTGCGTACGGCCATTTCCTTACGTGGGCCAATCGCGTACTTCATGGCGCTGTGGTGTTTCGGTGCGAACATAAAACCAACACCCACCTCGTTAATACATTGCGCTACTTGCTCAGGCGACAAATCTAAATTAACACCCGCAGCTTCCAGTAAATCTGCACTACCGGATTTACTCGATACTGAACGGTTACCATGCTTGGCAACAATGCCACCGGCTGCTGCAACCACAAAGGTGCTTGCAGTCGAAATATTAAAAGTATTGATGCCATCACCACCGGTGCCGACGATATCAACGACATGATCGCCATCCACTTTTACACCGGATGCCAGTTCACGCATGACACTCGCAGCAGCTGTAATTTCATCAACGGTTTCGCCCTTCATGCGAAGGCCAACTAGAAAGCCACCGATTTGTGCTGATGTTGCTTCACCCGTCATGATCAATCGCATTACCGACGTCATGTCATCACGTGACAGATCTTGTTTATCCAGTACGCTACGAATTGCAGATTGCATATCCATCACTGCTCTCCCTATGCCTTTTGTTCTAAGTAGTTTTTAAGCATGTCATGACCGTGCTGGGTCAAAATAGACTCTGGATGAAACTGCACACCTTCAATAGGCATGTCTTTATGCCGTACACCCATAATTTCATCTATCTCGCCATTGTCATTTTCAGTCCATGCAGTAACTTCAAAACAATCTGGCAAGCTTGTTTTATCAATCACCAGTGAGTGATAACGGGTTGCTTCAAGTGGATTGGACAAGCCCTTAAAAACTCCCACATCATTATGTTTTACCATCGAGGTTTTACCATGCATGATGTTATTCGCATGCACGATCTTGCCGCCAAATGCCTGACCTATACTTTGATGACCAAGACAAACACCCAAGATAGGTAACTTGCCTGCAAAGTGTTTAATCGCATCGATTGAAATACCAGCTTCATTAGGCGTACAAGGC
>JALTKP010000251.1 GCA_027078075.1 Gammaproteobacteria bacterium
CCATCACTTGCTCCTGCAGGTAAAGCACTTTATCAACAAAACTGTATTTTTTGTCATCAGGCAGATGCTATCGGTAAACCAGGTTTTGCACCATCATTAACAAATCATGAATTCTTAAGTGTTGCATCAAATAAATTTATTTTGAGCACAATTAGGGATGGCCGAGCAGGAACTGGTATGCCTCCATTTTCCCACCTTGGTAAGAAAGACATCGAATCTATTGTTGCTTACTTGCGAAGTTACGAAACATTACCAGAACGCGCTACAGAGATTGATGCACAACCAGCTGCGAAAGGTGATATTGCACGAGGACAGGCAAGTTTCAATTTGATCTGTTTAAGTTGTCATGGCGAGAATGGTGATGGCTACGCCGCAGGTGGTACAGGTACCGCAATTGGTAAAGCCGGATTCTTAGATAAGGTTTCAGATGGTTTTATTCGTACAACGATTAAAGAAGGTCGTACGAATACACGTATGCTTGGTTTTGGTAAAGAAGGACCTCGTATCATGGCGGCACTATCTGATCAGGAAATTGATGACATCATCGTTTACCTGCGCACCGTACCAAGTAAATAAAGGGGACACATAGAATGAAACGTATCAAAATGAATCGTCGCGACTTCCTTAAAGGAAGTGCCTTTATTACGAGCACAGCAGCAGGTGCGAGTTTGATGGTTGGCAATAATCCAGAGCTTGAAGCTGCACCTGCAACAGCAGCGAAAGCAACAACAACGCGCAAAACAGCAGTAGCACAATGCCCATACTGTGGTGTGGGTTGTGGCACTATCATTCAGGCTGAGAATGGTAAAATTGTATCAATGCGCCCTGACAAAGATCATCCTACTAACTATGGTTTGCAATGTATTAAGGGTTTAACCGCAGCCGAACCTATTTACGTTGATCGCATGGAAGGCGACCCTTACGTACGTAAAGATGTTTGGGAAGAATGGAACAAGCCTGGCCACGGTGATATGGAATATATCAGTAAAACCAAAGGTTCTTTTGACGAAGAACACTTTGTTCGTGTTCCTTATCATGATGCATCGGAAATGACAGCGAAAAAGATTGCTCACTTTGCGAAGAAATACACTGGTAACTCGATTGCATTGTATGGTTCTGGGCAGTTGACAGTTGAGGGACAGTATCTCGAAAATCTATTCATGAAAGGGGTACTTGGCTCAAATACAATCGAAGCCAACGCGCGTATGTGTATGACCTCTGCAGTAACAGGTTACTTCGCAACGTTGGGTTCTGATACGCCACCTTTAGCTTATGAGGATATTGAATTAGCGGATATGGTGATGCATTTTGGTCACAATGCACGTGAATCTCATCCTATTATCTATTGGCGTATTGCGGATCATAAGTTAAAAACTGATATTCCAACAGTTGTCGTTGATCCACGTTACACCGGTACCGTTAAAGGTTATGAAGATATTAATAAAAAGAACTCGGTACACGTACCGATTCTAAATGGTGATATCAGTTTCCTAAATGCAATTGCACATGTGTTATTGAAAGATCACCCAGATGTCATTGACTGGGATTTCCTCAAAGCACATACAACGGGTTGGAAAGAATACGTTGATGGTGTAACTAATGATTACAGCCCTGAACAAGTGCAAGATCGTATGGGTGGACCTAACCATGAAGTACCACCTGAACTGATTCGCAGTATTGCATCAACATTTGCGGATGCAACGCGCAAACGCTTAGTAAGAAGTAAAGGTAAGCACGAAGGTGAAGGTTACGGTGGCGTTATTATCATGTGGGGCATTGGTTACAACCAACACATCCATGGCCAACATAACGTTATCTCAATCATTAACTTGCTAACGTTAACCGGTAACCTTGCAAAACCTGGTTGTGGACCGTTCTCAATGACAGGTCAACCTAATGCGATGGGTGAACGTTTCACCGGTGGTTTAACTGGTCGTTTACCATTTAACCAACCATTGAAAAACACTGCACATCGTAAGCACATGGCGCGTCATTGGAATGTGCCGGAAGCAAATTTGATTACAGCGATGAAGGCTAAAAATCCTGGTTATGCCATTGGTATGATGGAGCGAGCTTTAAAAGATGACGTGAAGGCTATGTTCTTTGTATATGCCACGCATATTGATTTACCGGATCAAGATAATCTGATTCGTCCGGCGATGATGAAAACATTCAACGTGGTTCAGGAAATTTATCGTCATGCGCCGAACAACTTGTATGCAGATGTTATTTTCCCAGCGGCAACGTGGGGTGAAGTTGATGGTGTGTACATTAGTTCAGAACGTCGTATCAACCGAGTTGAAAAAGCGGCTGAGCCACCTAAAGGTTGTCTTCCAGATATGGATATGGTGATCGATAAAGGTAAAGAAATTGCACATTTATTAGGATTGGATGCAGATAAAATTTTCCCTTGGAATAAAAAGGAAGATGGTTTCTACGATGCTCAAGAAATCTTCCGTGCCATGGTTAGAGCGTCAGAGGGTACTGATACAGATCTAACCGGTATTCTTGAAGTTGAAAAGATCGATGGTAAAACACCGTATGAACAATTACGTGATTTACGTGGTATTCAATGGCCTGCTCCTACCTACGAAACTGCGAAGGCAGGTGGTACAAAACGCCGTTTCATGTCACAGGAAGGTAAGTGGAAGAACAAACCTTACGGTTATTTCCGCACCAAAGATGGCAAAGTACATATGAAACTTTGTCAGCAGGATTATTCACAGCGTGAAGAGATCACCAAGAAGTTGATGGAATTTGGTAGCAAGAAAGGTGTCTACACAATTGATAATATTCCATTGTTGAAACAAGCTCGTGATATGGCTTTAACACCAGATATGCCGGATGAAGCAGAACGCGGTAAAAACTGGGATAAAGTCGCTAAAGATAAATATCCTTTCTGGTTGGGTCTGGGTGTGGTTTACGAGCATTTCCATACGGCTAAATCAAACCGTAGTCCAACAACTCGTCGTCTAGTACCTGAGATGTATGTAGAAATGCATGCGGAAGATGCCAAGGAACTTGGTATTAAAGATGGTGATCAAGTGCGATTAGTGACACGACGCGGTTCGTACCAAGCAAAAGCGCAGGTAGGTTCGAATAGCTTAGTCCGACCAGCACGTAATAGTGTACCTCGGGGTTACATGTTCAGCCCTTGGAACTTATCGGTAGCAGATAGTGCCGATCCGAAGAAGAACAAGTGGCTTGTAAATAGTACTTCGAGTCGTGTTTGGGATCTTGTTTCAGGGCAGGTAGATTTCAAGAAACTTGCTTGTCGTATTGAAAAAGTATAAAGGATGAAAGGCGTTAGGGTGAGAAGCGTGGTAGTAAGAAGCTTCTCACCCTTAACACCTAACAAAGATTATGCAACGTAGAGCATTTCTTCAATCGTTAACTGCTACAGCAGCATTGCTTGCGATGTCGCCGCATCTTGTGGCAAAGAGCCAAGCTTCGTTTCGATTTCTTCGTCCCCCAGGTGTGCTTGATGAAGAAGAGTTTTTACAAAACTGTATACGCTGTGGTAAGTGTGGCGAAATATGTCCCAACCGAACGATTAAGTATTTTTCAACGGAGAATGGTGTTGATTCGATTGATACGCCATATATCGTACCAAGAGAGCAAGCTTGTATATTGTGCATGAAGTGTGGTGATGTTTGCCCAACGGGAGCCATACAATCTATTCCTCGTGAGATGAATGCGATTCTTGAAAAAGTTGAAATGGGAACCGCTCGTGTTGACCGAAGTTTGTGTTTGTCATGGCAGGGTAAAACATGTGGTGTCTGTTATCGAGCCTGCCCACTTCCTAATGTTGCAATACGCATAGGACGTTTAGAACAACCGCATGTATTAAATGATTGCGTAGGCTGTGGATTGTGCGAACGATCGTGTATTCAGATTCCACAAGCGATCAGAATTATTCCGAGTAAAAGCCTTTCTAAAAAGAGCGGTTAGTACAATTAAGTTAATCGCAGCGTTGTGTATAGTTGTGTTCTATTAACGTGATAATTTTATATAAAATTAAGCAAATTGGAATTCGTAGATAATGCAGAAGATAGTTGCTAAGCCATCATCACTCAGACATTTGAATAAGCTGCGTTGGTTTATTTTAACGTTAGTTTTTTCTATTTTAGTCTTGTTGCCATTTCTCCATCTCTATCAAACTTACGTGGCGGCACATGCATATGATTTATTATTGCCTAACGAAAAGACAGTTTATGATGCAATGGAATGGTTAACATCTCCTTTTGTTAAAAATCCAGAACATGATTTAGATATGCTAAAAGGAACCACTTGGTCAGGTACATTATTTGGCTTGAAGTTAAGTGATCCTCTCGCTGTATTGAGTCAGGTTGCGACATCATTATCATTGTATTGGCCGTTTTTGTTAACAGCTTTAATACCGGTTGTTGCGACAATAATATTAGGACGTTTCTTTTGTGGATGGATTTGTCCTGCAACATTCATTTATGAGTTGAATGATACTGTTGCCGCATGGTTGCGCCGAGCAGGCGTTCCATTGGGCGATAAGATTTATGACAAAAGAATCAAGTATCTCGTTTTAACGGTAGGATTAATTTTATCGATGTTACTCGGTAGCATTATGACGGCAGCAATTTATCCACCAGCAATAATAGGTCGTGAGTTGTACTACGTAATTGCACAGGGTGCATTTGGTAGTGGTGCAGTGTTTTTTATTCTTACTATATTATTTGATTTGTTGGTTGCACGACGAGGATTTTGTCGATACATGTGCCCAGGTGGCGCGCTGTATTCACTGTTAGGTAGGTACCGTCTTTTACGGATTCAGCGTGTTGTTGAGCAATGCAATGACTGTAAAAAATGTAACGTAGTGTGTGAGTTTGGTCTTGATCCATTGCAAGATGGGTTTGGTCAGGAGTGCAATAACTGTACTGCGTGTATCGCGGTCTGCCCAACAGATGCACTTAAGTTCAAAATTCAAATTCATGATCAACCATTTCAAGGACCAGGACATCTCGGTCACGCTTATCGTAATCAAAAGTCAGGAGATCAGTAATGAAACGTCGCCGCTTTATACAAACAATTGGTGCTTATATGGCACTGGGCGTAGCGGCATCTTTACCCTATGGGGTGGCACGATTGTTATCGCCACCTTTACATGCAGCAGAGCATGAGCATATTCCTTTACCAGGCGCTTTATCTGATCTGGACGCGTTTAATCGTGCTTGTATTGGCTGTGGATTGTGTGGCGAAGTTTGTCCACCTAAAGCCGTGAAGTTTAAACAACGCGATGGTGGCGAAGGGGTTAATACCCCCTATATCGATCCTGCTAATAAAGCCTGTATTTTATGTAATAAATGTATGGAAGTGTGTCCAACAGATGCGTTGACAGTGATCCCGATAAGGGAGGTCGATATGGGAACAGCACAGATTGATCGTGCGGCTTGTTACCCATGGGTAGATGAAGGAATTTGCGGTGCTTGTGTGGCTATTTGTCCACTGGGAGAGAAAGCGATTAGTTTCACTTTTGCGAATATTTATAAACCGGCAGTGAATGAAGGTTGTGTTGGCTGTGGACAATGCGTGGAGGTTTGTCCAGAGCCAAGTTTGCCTATCAGAATTGTAAAACGTAGCGAAGGAACTATTGCGCGTCATGGTGTCGCAACGAGACGGCGTTCATATTAAAAGAAGTAAGCTTAGTTTTAGTAATTGAGTTTCAGGAGTTATGAGTTGTGAGATTGTCTCAGGTTTTTTTAGCAATGATTGTTTTTTTTTATGGCGTTGCAGCGGCGCAAGCTCATCACGTTTTAGGACGTCCATCATATAGTCTTGGTGAAGATTCAAATACGCCACCTAGTATGCAGGTAGAAACACAGATTGGTGATTTCTATGTGACCTATATGGCATTTCCTGCTTTTCCTAAGCCTAATGAACAAGGGCGTGTTAATTTGTATGCTTCGCGCATTGATAATGGTTTGCCATTTGATGGTGAGGTAACGTTTAAAGTACGAGATGATAGTTGGTTTGCAAGTAAGGAAGAAATACTTGGTGTACAAAAGATAGATGACAATGTTTATCGTCAGGGATTTATTTTTAAAAGTGATGGTAGCTATATTGTTACAGCTGAATTTGAATCGGGCGGTGAGCCTTATAAAATTGATTTTCCACTACAAATTGGTGAGCCTAGTTCCGTAGGTCCGATTGGCATTACTATTGGTGTTCTGATATTCGTTCTCATTATTGTCAATGTTTTGCAACGCAATCGTCGCTTTCAGCTTAAAGCACAAAGAGCACACCGAGCTAACAATCAATGATCATGACACACCCCGGTCTGCCAGATGCATGGTTATGGTTAGCGTTGGCCGTAATGTTTTTGGCATTGCTGAAAATTCTGAGTATTAAACCTAAGCTAACTAATAAAAGCCGTTATATTTCAGTTGAAAAAATTCCAGTTGTTGGCCAGATAGCGATTTTATTTTCAAAAAGTCCATGGCCACTAGTCATTTTGAAATTTGTATCTGTTGGGTTATTTTTAACAGTAATTGCCGCAGGTTTGTTTGGCACACCTATTCCGGAACGAAATTTAGCGACCACTTTGACTTGGACTGTATGGTGGTCGGGACTGATTATTACGGTTTTTTTTCTAGGCTCGGCATGGTGTGCTGTATGTCCTTGGGACACGATTGCAAGTTGGCTAGTTAAACATCGTATGTGGAAGCGTGCGGATCCAAGTAGCAGCCTTGGGTTACGTATGCCTAAAATGTGGCGTAATACATGGCCTGCACTGATTATGTTTATTGGTTTAACTTGGCTTGAATTAGGGGTTGGTGTTACCACTAACCCTTATGCAACGGCTGTCTTATCATTAGTAATGATTGTTATGGCAACATCTTATATGGCTGTGTTTGAGGGTAAGCCTTTTTGTAAGTATGTTTGCCCCGTTGGCCGAACGGTTGGATTTTATTCTCAAGTATCGATGGTTGAGTTACGACCTAAAAAACAGGATATTTGTGCAGAGTGTAAAACACTGGAGTGTTATCACGGGACAGAAGAAATTGAACCATGCCCTACTCATCTGGTGATGGGAACCTTAACGCAAAGCACTTATTGTACTTCCTGTTCAGCTTGTACGATGAGCTGTCCTCATCAAAATGTAGCTTGGCGTCTACGTAGTCCAGCGAGTGAAGCAATTCAATATGCTCGACCACATTGGGATGAAGCATGGTTTATGTTGGGCTTATTAGGCCTTACTACTTTTCACGGTATTACAATGATGGAGTTCTGGGAAAAGGGGCTATCTTCATTTGCACAAGTAATTGGTGACTCGGGGCAACTTATCTTGAGTTTTAGTTTGGGAATGGCAATCGTATTTGCTGCGCCTATCTTATTATATGCAGTCCTTATTAAAATAATGCAGTTATTAATACCAATTAAAGTTTCTTTTAAGAAAGCATTTTCTACTTTAGCCTTTATTTCTTTGCCTCTCGCATTTGTTTATCACATTGCTCATAACTTAAATCATTTGATTCGCGAGAGTCGAGGCTTTACGAATGTATTATTAAATCCACTTGGGCGGGATAGCTTACCGCTGAGTAGCAGTGAGTTACATATGCGTCATATGAACCCACTTATTTCTGAACAGCTACTTTATGCGTTGCAGGCAGGTTTAATGATTTTTGGTTTTTGGTTAGCACTACAAATCCTGCAAAAACGAACTTTGGATATATTAAATAATCAATTTTATCGACGTTATTATTTATTGCCTGGTATCATTTTTATTATGAGTGTTACGGCTTTTAACTTGTGGTTGTTGGTACAACCAATGACGATGAGAATGTAATGGGAGAAAATGATGTCTGGTTTAAATAAACAAAAGTGTGAAACAAAAAGACAATGTTTGCGAGACTTGCTCTGTAAGTGGGTTGATCGCGCACCGATTATTTTTATGTTTGTCATGTTTGCATTGGGCATTATTTTTTGGGGTGGCTTTAATACTAGTATGGAAATGACAAACAATGAAGAATTTTGCATTAGTTGTCATGAAATGCGTAATAATGTTTACAAGGAATATAAAACAACTGTTCACTACACGAACCGAACCGGAGTGCGTGCAACTTGCCCTGATTGTCATGTGCCACGAGAATGGACTTATAAAGTTGCGCGCAAGGTAGCGGCGACTAATGAATTATATCATAAAGTCATCGGTTCAATTAATACAAAAGAAAAATTTGAATCTAAGCGCCTAGAACTGGCTGAGCATGTGTGGGATAGCATGAAAGCAACGGATTCACGCGAGTGCCGAAATTGTCACGCGAATGAGTTTATGAAATTAAACAGTCAAAGTAAATTATCTCAACGCAAACATGCTAGAGCGATTACTGATGGCTTAACGTGTATCGATTGTCATCGAGGGATTGCTCATAAACTACCGAGAAACTTTGATGAGGATGGTAAGCTTCATGCCTCGTTCAAAAATACTAAACGTCCCTGTGGTGATTGTCATAAAAACCTGGCGCAATCAGATGATAAAATCACATGGTAGATGAAGTTGATCCAAGTCGACGTGCTTTCTTTCGACGTGCGGCCAGTAAAGCAGCAGAGAAAGTGGTTGAGCATGCGCAGACAAAAATAGAAGCACGTGCAACACGCTGGGTACGACCACCTTTTGCGGTGCCTGAATTGGAATTCATGTTGGCATGTACGCGTTGTGGCGACTGTATTGAAGCTTGCCCCCCTAAGGTGCTTTTTCCTTTAGCCGCAAGCTACGGCGCCGATGTGGCATCAACAGTTGCATTAGATGTTTTAAGCGGTGGTTGCCAGCTTTGTGAGGATTGGCCATGTGTGACAGCGTGTGAGGCAAATGCACTTAAGTTGCCAGAGACAGAAGAGGGCGAAAAAGTTTGGCCTAAAATGGCACAAGCACGCATTATAAGTGATGAATGCCTCCCTTTTAGAGGGCCGGAGTGTGGAGCCTGTGCTGGTAGTTGTCCCATTGCTGAAACACTCACTTTTCAGCGGGAAAGACCCTACATTAACCCAGAGAATTGTGCCGGCTGTGGGCTTTGTTTAGCTGCCTGTATTGCTGAACCTAAGGCAATAAAGATGTCATCGCTTTATATTCAGGACTAAAAAATGCTTAACCTGATGAGTTGGCGCAATGGTGATAAAAATATTATTTCTATATATAACAACTAGTTACAAGGATTTAATCGAATTCGGATGTAAAATACGATCTAGTCCGATCATTTCCCAAGTATTTTAGTCAGAAAAACTTCTTTGGGTGTAAAAAGACAGTTCATGAAAGGACAAGCCTAATACTCCATTAATATAAGTATTAGTGATCATCCATCACTTTTATTGCGCCATTAAAAACTATTGCTCAATTACTGCCAGACTTGAACACATTTGACTTGGCTCTCGTAGCCTCTTGATTTACACTACCGCCTGTTTCCACCACGCTTGTTGATGGTGCTGTTTACCGTTTGGATAAAGGTATGCCGCATTTAAATCGTCCATTCGCAGAGTGGTAGAACAGCACAAGTTAGGTTACAGGTGTGTATACGCCCTTCCTGCTTAATAATATAACGATAGAAATTTAAACTTATAGGAAGTGTCGATATGTTCAACACCAACCCCTTTGATGCGCTAACAGCATTGATATCTACAGACATTATGCAGGGCTACATTTTTTTAATGGCTGCCCTAGTGTTCTTGGGTACAGTACTGGATATGATGCACAAGAAAAGTGCCAAATACTTTGCTCTAGATACGGCAAAAAATGATAAAAATGCTAAGCGTGCCGTAGGCGCTGGCGAAAAAGCTGGAATTGCAGTCGCAACACTAGCAAGCGAAGTGATCACTTCTAGTGAATTCTGCAACACGAAACGTAGAATTTCTCATCTTTTAACTATGTACGGTTTTATTATCTTCGTTGCATCAACTGCACTGATGATTTTTGGTAACGGAGCAGAAATTTTGCCAGTACTTTGGCACACAGGCGCTATCATGCTTTGCCTTGGTGGTTACTGGTTCTGGTTCTCCATCCGCGTTGATGTGAATTCTGAAGGTATTAAGTGGTATCAATTACGTACTGCAGATATCTTTATTGTATCGCTTTTCACAACAGCAACATTTGGATTAATCTGGTCTTACCTGCAGTCTTCAGGTATGGGCGCAGTCGCTGACATGGGCTGGACAACATTGTTCTTCGGTTTATTCATCTTTTCAAACACAATGCTTTTCGGTTCTGTATTTTGGTCTAAGTTTGCACACATGTTCTTCAAACCAGCTGCAGCATTCCAAAAACGTGTTGCTCATGCAGACGGTGGACATTTGAATTTGCCTAGTGATTTCGATTTATCATCACCAGAAGTACACGCAAAATTCCCTGATATCCCGCAGTACATGGGTAAGAACCCAGTCAACATGGGTGCTGGTATCCGTCGCGAACCACCAAACCATTACTAAATTTAACTATTAAAGTATAAGAGAAAATATTATGCCTACTTTTGTATATATGACTCGTTGTGATGGTTGTGGCCAGTGTGTAGATATCTGCCCATCAGACATCATGCACATCGACAAAACATTACGCCGTGCTTACAACATTGAACCAAACATGTGTTGGGAATGTTATTCATGCGTAAAAGCTTGCCCACATCACGCAATTGACGTGCGTGGCTATGCTGATTTCGCTCCATTAGGTTCTTCAGTTCGCGTACATCGTGATGAAGAAAAAGGCACCATTGCATGGCGCATCAAGTTCCGTAATGGTCAAAAAGACATGGAACTACTTGCACCAATCACAACTAAGCCTTGGGGTACTTGTATTCCAAAACTAGCTAACGAAGCAGCTCCTGCTGACACTATGCGTAATAGTGAATTGTTATTTAATGAGCCTAAGTATGTTGCGATGAATGACAGTGCGTTACCTACACTGAAATCTAATAAGTTGTCGCTTAAAGAAGGGGTTTACTACTAATGAGTTACAAGACAATTATTGAAGACGATATTGACGTCTTGGTCGTTGGTGCTGGTTTAGGCGGTACAGGCGCAGCATTTGAAGCAAGATACTGGGGCAAGAACAAGAAAATTGTTATTGCAGAAAAAGCTAACATCGATCGTTCTGGTGCGGTAGCTCAGGGTCTTTACGCGATTAACTGTTACATGGGTACTCGCTTCGGTGAGAACAATCCTGAAGATCACGTACGTTATGCACGTATGGATTTAATGGGCATGGTTCGTGAAGATTTAGCCTTTGATATGGCTCGCCACGTTGATTCAGCTGTACATCAGTTTGAAGAATGGGGTCTACCTATCATGAAAGATGCCAAGACAGGCACCTACCTACGTGAAGGTCGCTGGCAGATTATGATTCACGGTGAATCATACAAGCCAATCGTTGCAGAAGCAGCGAAGAACTCAGCTGATAAAGTATTCAACCGTATTTGTGTAACGCATTTATTGATGGATGACAGCAAAGACAACCGTATTGCTGGTGCAGTAGGCTTCAACGTACGTACTGGTAACTACCACGTATTTAAGTCTAAGACTGTAATCTGTGGTGCTGGTGGTGCTTCTAACATCTTTAAACCACGTTCAGTGGGTGAAGGCGCAGGTCGTGTTTGGTATGCACCTTGGTCATCGGGTTCTGCTTACGGTCTTATGATCGAAGCTGGCGCGAAAATGACACAAATGGAAAACCGTATCGTACTAGCTCGATTCAAAGATGGTTACGGTCCTGTTGGCGCATACTTCTTACACCTTAAAACATACACGCAAAACTGTTTAGGTGAAGAGTACGAATCAAAATGGTTCCCAGCTCTAACAGAGATGGTTGGTAAAGAGTATCTTGATACAGAAAACCAGCATTTATCTCACAAGCCAATTCCAACATGTTTGCGTAACCATGCATTCATTAATGAAGTGAATGCGGGACGTGGTCCGATTCACATGATCACTATGGAAGCATTCCAAGATCCTCATTTAGAAGAAATTGGCTGGCATAACTTCTTAGGTATGACAGTTGGTCAAGCGGTTCTTTGGGCGGCAACTGACGTTAACCCTAAATACGAAAACCCTGAATTAACAACTTCTGAGCCATATGTTATGGGTTCACATGCAACAGGTTGTGGTGCATGGTGTTCAGGTCCTGAAGATGTTTCTCCTGATGAATACTTCTGGGGTTACAACCGTATGACGACTGTTGAAGGTCTGTTCGGTGCCGGTGATGCTGTTGGTGGTACACCACACGCATTTTCATCAGGTTCTTTCACTGAAGGTCGTTTAGCTGCTAAAGCTGCTTGTAAATACATTGATGACGGTAAAGCTGCTGGTATCATGGTTTCTGATAAGCAGATTGCTGACCGTAAGGCAGAAATCTACAAGCCAATGGAAACATACACAGTTGGCCGTAACGAAATCGTTGCTGGTTCTGTTAACCCTAACTACATCAACCCACGTCAGGGTCTTGATCGTCTACAAAAGATGATGGATGAGTACTGTGGTGGTTTCGGTGTTAACTACATGACTAACGAAAAGCTTCTTCAAATTGGTCTTAAGAAGATGGCTACTCTTGGCGAAGATTTAGAAAAAGTAGCTGCTGAAGATATCCATGAACTACTACGTGCATGGGAATTGAAGCATCGTTTCCTTACTTCTGAAAGTGTATTCCAACATACATTATTCCGTAAAGAAACACGCTGGCCTGGTTACTACTACCGTGGTGATGCGATGAAGTTAGATGATAAAGACTGGCATGTATTGACAGTTTCTCATCGTGATCGTAAAACTGGTGCGTACACCATGGAAAAAGCGCCTCTTTATCACTTAGTTGATGATGAATAGGAGTAAAATTTAGTTATTCGTAACTAAGTTTTATCGAAGCTTATAAAAAAGACCAACAACTTGTTTGTTGGTCTTTTTTTATGGTTTATAATACGACCCCTTATGGCAGCAAGTAACCATATAAATAGTAGGTATTAAGAAGAGTAGAATGATGAATATTATTGAAAATACAGATGAAGAGATTTTAGAGCATGCACATACTATGTGGGCTGATCTGGTCAAATACTCGAATGAAGGAAACTACGGTGCGTTTACCCGAAATTTTTCAGCCTCTTTTCAAATGGGTGCAAATGAAATAGAAATGGGTAAGCAGTTTGCAAGAAGCGATCTAGCGAAAAACCTATCTGATGATTATGAATACCTTGGCATGATACGCCGTGGTGAACATGTTACGGTTTTGTACAAGCAGATCAATTCAAAAGATAAAGGCGAATGGTTGGGCAGACTCGTGCTGGGTTATGAGAAGGATAAAGTGAAAATCTTTGGCGCGACTTTATTTTAAGATCGCTTTTTTTCTAAAACAGGTTTCCTAGTTATGTCAGATACAATTGAAAAAGAAAAATTCGTTGAATTGAATTATAAAGTCATCGATGAAAAAACCGGCGATGTGCTTGTTACCGTTGATTATCCTATTGGCTACGTTCATGGTGTTAACGATGTTATGAATGAAGAGGTGACGAAACACCTTGATGGTAAAAAAGTCGGTGACATTATCGAAGTGCCGATTGATATGAAGCAGGTATACGGTGAGAGAGATGAATCACTAGTGTTTACCGATAACATCGAGAACGTTCCAGAGGAATATCATGAAATCGGTATGACTATCACCATGGAAAATGAAAAAGGTGAACCTAAAAGTTTTATTGTTACTCGTTTTGATGACAAGACATTAACGGTTGATGGGAATAACCCTCTATGCGGTCGTGAAGTTGTATTCGTGTTGGAAGTACTTAGTATACGTGATGCAACAGATGAAGAGGTCGATCTTGGGGGAGCAGTAGACGCTGATCCAGATCTTAATGAAATTCTTAGCTAATGAAATTTTCAACTAATTACATATTTTATCCAGACAATAAATCGTTGGAAAAGGCCGTTGAACACTATAAAAGCCTAAATTCTGATGATCTTGCTGAGAATGCGAGTGCTGATAACAGAAGTACCGTCATGGATAATTTTATTTATACTCGCGGTAATTTTGAACAGCATCGTTACAGTGCGAATGTGTTTGAAAGTGCACGTACGTTCCTGCAAGCTTTACTGACAGATGACTTACGTAATGAATCAGCGAGTAAATGGGCTGAAATACATAATAGCTTAGGTAATATCCTGGCGGCACAAGGGCAAAATCTAAGAGATGCTGATCTATATAAACAGTCGATTGCATCATTTACGAGTGCTTTAGATGTCATTAGCCAAGCTGACTCTCCTCTTGAGTGGGCTGCAACACAGTCTAATCTTGGCACAGCATTGCAAGCTTTGGGGCGACAAGAAGCTGACGCAAAACTAATGAACAAAGCCATTGACGCTTACACTGCTGCGTTATTGGAATATTCACGAAAAGATACGCCAGAAGAATGGTCGATAGTCATGTTACAACTTGGCGCCACATTTCATACCTATGGTAGCTTGCTTAAAGGTAACCGAACCTTTCAGAAGGCTGTCGTATCCTACAAAAATGCTCTTACCGAACTAGATGCCGATCTATATGCGCTAGAGCTAACCGCAACACACAATAATCGTGGTGCGGTACTTCATCATTTGGGTGAATCAGAAGAAAATGCAGATCGTATAGAAGAAGCGATCAGAGCTTACGAAACGGCATTAACTGTTAGCATGGAACAGCAGCTTCCATTTCACTTGGCTGTGTTGATTCGAGTGAATAAAGCCACAGCCAATAGCGTATTCGCTGAAATGACAAAAAATACGAGTCTTTCCGAGGAAACGGCAGATGAATTTGAATTAATTATTGCTTGTTTCCCGCATGCGATTCAACCTTTGTGTTTAAAACACTGTGAAGAGCAGTTGCTTAAGGCGCGATCTTTGGCGAGCGGCAAGTAATGGCTGAAAATATCACTCTATTAGATATTATAATGCCTAGGTAAGAAGATTGTATAATTACCCTGTTATGTTTTTACGCTAAAAGAGGTAAAATGGGGTATATAAAGATAGTTATTAACTACAATACCTTGTGGTGGCTATCATGAATTTAAGTTAATAGGAGAATTCAAATGAGCGGAGCCGGCCCTAAAACCAGACCAAAAGTGCCTGAAGGTAAATCACAGTTTTTGACAACTACTCAGAAAGAGATTGTTGAAGGAGCGTTTCATGTTGGTTATACGACTACATGGGAACCATTCCAAAAAGAAGTGAAGTACAGCACTCCAAAACGCCCATAAGCTCTTCAGTTGTGTGAACTATAAGCTCACACGAGATGATTAGTTTAGTTTTTAAAAAGCACGCTTTTATAGCGTGCTTTTTAATTATAGTACGAAATATCAGGATAGAATTTTTAGCTTAAACTCGATCAGAAAGCTTGTAATCAACATCAATAAAAGCCCCAATATCTGCTAAAAATTTTACCAATCTGCCACCAAAACCAACATCCGGGCAGGTATCTCCCTTATCAATAGATAAGGTTATCACTACGCCAAATCTGGCGGATAAATTGTGGCTTTTACAGATCTCAATAATTTTTTCTTTGATGGGTTCAAGTTGCTTAAAGATGATTTCAGTCATTTTATAAAGATCAACTTCTTCAGTGCCATCATCCGTTGTAATTGTCGCGGTTGATATCTCCCATGAACTAATTGCGGGTTTATCCATACCGCTTCTGCAGCCAGCACTATTGGTTGAAGTAGGTTCTACTCCAAGCAGACGAGTTATGTCATCAGGGTTGAAGTGATAACCTGAAAGCGAGAAGTAAGCTCGTCCTTTGTTAGATGCCATGGATAATTTCCTCGTTATTAAATAGCAGACCAGATTATAACGTATAGATAGTAATAGATGGATTCTAAAATTAATTTATTAAGTATAAGAATGCGGTACTAGGACAAGATAATAGAAATACCTTATAATGCGCGTATTTCATAGGGTTTAAAGTAACGTCTATATAGAGGGAAGAGAAACTTGTCATCTGAAGAAAAAAAGCGAGATCCAAATAATCCATGTCTATTTTGTACAGATCCAAAAGGTGTGTCGCTGGATAGCGAACTTGCATATAGTGCACGAGATACTTATGGAGTGAGCCCAGGTCATACTCTGGTGATTCCAAAACGTCATGTCGCCAGTTTTTTTGATCTGACACCTAACGAAGTCAGTGCCTGCATGGAATTAATAACTGAGGAACGAAAATTACTAGATCAAGAATTTAATCCTGATGGTTACAATATTGGCGTTAACGTGGGAGCAGCGGCAGGACAGAGCATCCTTCATGTCCATATTCACATTATTCCCCGATATAAAGGTGATGTTGAAAATCCCCAAGGTGGAGTCCGACATGTGATCCCAAAGAAGGCTCATTACACACGATAGATAATATTCTTCAGAATAAGTTAGATATTTAAAAAGGCCGCATAAGCGGCCTTTTTAAATCAAGTATTAAAGTAATAAATTAAACTTTGAAACCACCAACTAAGTTTTGTAAGTGAGCGGCAAGCTCAGATAAGTTGTTACTTGATTGTGCCGTTTGTTGTGCACTTTGAGCTGAGTTTTCACTGATATCATTAATGGTTGTAACATTGCGATTGATATCTTCAGCAACTGTGCTTTGTTCAGTCGCGGCGGTGGCAATCTGAGTATTCATTTCGTTGATAGTACTGACAGCAGTAGCAATATTAACAAGAGAAGAATCTGCTTCGGATGCTTGAGAAACAGCTTCCTGCGCTTTCTCCTTACTTTTGTTCATAACACTTACTGCATTGCGAGCACCTGCTTGTAAACGTTCAATCATAGTTTGAATTTCTTCTGTTGATGATTGGGTTCTACTTGCGAGTGTCCGAACTTCATCAGCAACAACAGCAAAGCCACGACCTTGTTCACCTGCACGAGCAGCTTCAATAGCCGCATTAAGGGCTAATAAGTTAGTTTGTTCTGCGATCCCCTTGATAACATCAAGAACTTTACCAATATTTTCGCTATCTTCAGATACGGTATCAATTGCGTGTGATGCGCCTTCAATATCAGAAGAAAGAGCATCGATTGATTGGACTGTAGCTTTAACAATATTTTTACCATTGCTCGTATCTTGGTCGGCAGAGAGTGCAGCTTCAGCAGCGTTAGTAGCACTTCGGGCAACTTCTTGTACCGTAGCTGTCATTTGATGCATAGCTGTGGCAGCTTGCGTTGTTTCCATACGCTGAGTATCAGCACTGATAGAAAGCTCGCTGCCTGCAGTTTGTAGTAACTGAGATTCATTATTTAAGCTAGCAACATCCTGAACAATATTAGAGATGATGCCTTGAAGCTTAGTAATAAATATATTTACTGCATCACATAATTGACTAATTTCATCGTCATTTGGCGTTGGTAGACGTCGAGTTAGATCACCATTACCGTCAGCAAGCTCAAACATAAGATCGGTTGTCGCCTCAAGCCTAGAGACAACAAGCTTTTTAAATAATAGATAAACAACAAATGAGATGATAAGTAGAGTAATAATGACAGAAAGAGTGCTAACAGTAATAAAGTGTGTAAAAGAATCACTAGCAATGTTTTGTACATTGTCTATAGCATGTTTGATTCTATTATCACTATTCAGGATTCCTTTATTAACATTAACTTTCGACATGCCTAGTAGGACATGCCCAATAAGATCACCATCAGAATTAATTTCAAATTTATACTCAATAATATCAGAGGTACTATTGGGCTTTGTAAATTCAGTAAGATTTGAACTGTCTGGTTTTAAATAGGCCGCATAGGAAACATCAGGATCTTTTTGTGCGCTTTCTTGGTATTCCTGTAGGCTTGTAAAATCGTAAGACATAATAAGGTCAGGCGCTGTTTTAGCCATAAATCGACCTAGGCTGTTAGCTTTAGATGAGAGCGCTTCTAGAGCTGCTTTTGCTGCACTTGATTGTTCTGACTTTAAAGCATCCTCAGCAAGTTGAACTTGATTGTCAGTTGAACTACGAACTCCCTGTACATGGATATAAGCAGCAATTGAGAGTGATACCACCATACTAACTAATATAGGGGCAAGAAACTTACCCATTAATGAAATGTTTTTAATGTCATATTTCATTTTGATTGCCTGCTAAGTAATTTAAATTATTATATAAACATAAAAGCCATCCATGGCATTAGTAAAATGTTACAAGTCTTCACCAGTTACTGATTTGACAATTTCACGTACTTTAGCAAAATCAGAATCAGAAGCTTTTATAAAATTGGTCACTTTAGCTGCTTTAAGAACACCAGGTGCCGTAGTTTTAAGAGAAGTCATGATTGATTGAATTTTGTCAGCCTTTGCTTGAGGCATATCAGCTTTAACAGCCCAAGTTAGGTGAATGAATGGTTCACTTTCAACAACAATTTTCATCTGTGACACATCAATTTTTTTGGTAACACCTTTTACTTTTAGAATTACGTTACCGGCACCAGCTGCATCAGCTGCCTTGTTGTAAACACCAATCACTGCACTAGGTGGGTTTTTAGAGAATTTGACCGTGTAATCTTTACCCGCAACAAGACCCGCTTTCATTAGTGCTGAAGTTGGTGCAATGAAACTTCCCATTGCTTTTTTGCCACCTCCAAAGAGGATTGTTTTACCTTTGAGGTCTGCAACTGAATTAATGCCACTGTCTTTGCGTACTGACAAAGAGCCAGCTAATGTACTGGTGTTAAATTCTTCATTAACAGCAATAACTTTATAGCCTTTTTCTTTATGATTTAGCAGATAATGATATTGGTTGTAATGCACAAGATCATATTTACCTGTTTTTGCGCCTTTCCAGAATTCTTTGAAATTCTTGGCAACAACTAATTTAACAGGCTCACCTAATTCTTTAGATAATTTTTCAGCAAGTGGTTTAAAGAATTTATGGGTTTTAGCAACAGGTCGTCGTGGAAATACACCCATCGAGAGATCTGCAAGTGCAGCTGTCGATGTTAGTAACATAGTCGATGACATGGCAAGTATAGGTAATAATTTATTGTTCATATTTCCTCCGAAATTTAGGATGTCCGTACCTCAAAAATCTAGTTAAATGACTAGGGGTAAGTATCTTATCGTCGAGAGGAAAAAGATCTTTAATACTAATCGTAATTAATTTAACTTATTGTTTTTAATAGATTATTGTGGAATAAGCACAAGTATTATGTAGAATACGTAAGTATTTCAGTAAGTTAATTTAATAAGGTCGGCAAAGAAATAGTTAAATTAAATGATATATCTGTCAATTATGCTCTAAATAGAGCGCTTATACTGCGTGTTGGTTGGTGAGGTTAATAAAATAATATGATAATACATGCATTAAAGTTAATTCTTCCTGTATTAATACCTTCATGGGATTTTTTTGATGTTATTGTCGCCTCTCCTCGGATTCAATTTAGCTTAGTAGATAACGAAGCGGCTGAAGGTGTGGTGTGGCAGGAATACAGACCTCGACCAGCAACACTGTCGCTAGGAGTGATGCTTAGGCGCATGTTTTGGAACGCACCGTGGAATGAGTCCTTATATATGGTGAGTTGCGCAGAGAGGCTTATAGATTATCCTACCAAACATAGTGAAGATGAAATTTTTAGACGCCTTATAAAGGAAGTAATTGTAAAAGAGACAAATGTAGAAAATAAGTCATTAAGATTTCGGTTAGTGTTTATTAAAAGAACGGGAGAGCAGTTAGTTGAGGAAATTTGTTTTCAATCAGGTATTAAACCCATTATAGAAAAAGATTTTTCATGAGCTTTGAAGTAGCTATTCGTATTACTGAATTAATGATGGGTTTAGCCTTTGCCCAACAAAGTGTAGAGCATCTAAGGGCATACCGAGATGAATGGATAATATTTTTACCTAGATTGATATTGGCTGTATTGCTAGTAGCTGGAATTGCAACTAATTGGGTTTTATTAGCATTACTATTACTGGGTATTATTGTTTTCTATCGATTTGATGGCCCTTATAATGGTGGTGCCGATCGAATGAGTATGTTAATCCTGATTTGTTTGGTATTAGAGAATTTTTTACCATCACAATATTGGCGAGAAATAGCATTTGGATATTTAGCCATACAGTTGATATTGTCATATTTTATTTCGGGTTGGGTGAAAATTATTAACCCAGAGTGGCGTAGTGGTCAGGCATTATCAGATGTTTTCTTGTTTTCAGCCTACCCCGTTAGTGAAGCATTACGACGCTGGTCGACTTCGACAAGGTTTTTGTTAACTATGTCATGGGCGGTCATTATTTTTGAATTAATCTTTCCTCTATCTATATTGTCGCCTATAACACTTAAAATTGCGCTTGTTGTAGCCGCGACTTTTCATTTATCAAATGCCTTTCTATTTGGGCTAAATAGATTCTTTTGGATATGGTTAGCCGCTTACCCATCTATTATATGGTTTCAGCAACGTGTTTTCGTTACAATTCAATAATGCGCACTGCTAAATAAATTGAGATTAATATGGACCGTAAAACACTCTTAAAAGCATCTGAACAAGGAATTATAAGCAAACAACAAGTTGAGTTGTTAATGAGCTTTGATCCTAGTGATTCTGCTTCTGAAGCTAACTCAGAAGAGCAACTGAGATTTATCCGAAGTTTTGGTGATATATTTATTACGCTAGGGATTGTATTTGTATCTATTGCAGTCGCGCAATTTGAGATAAATGGAATATATAAAATAATTCCGGTACTGGTATTAATTGCAACCACAGAGTGGCTAGTACGGGTAAGACGTTTAGCATTACCGGGGATAGCCTTACTAGTTGCAACTTTATATTATTCGAGTCAATTTATCGGTCTTTCTGAACCTGATTTTAAATTAGCTAATATTACAATTCCAACTTTAGTCGCAGTGGCTTTTTATTGGCGTTATAAGATGCCATTTACATTGCTTCCAATTGCGCTAGGTGTAATAAGTATAGTTACTGTCCTATTAGATATTGATATTCGACAGGCAAAAATGTTAATTGTTATATATGGTTTAGCTATTTTTGTTGTGGCGATGTGGTTCGATTCACGGGATGTTAAGAGACAAACTAGACTTAGTGATGCAGCCTTTTGGTTACATCTTCTGGCAGCACCATTAGTTGTACACGGAGTTATGGTAAATCTTCTTGTCGAAGCTCATTCATTACCATATAGAGAGTTGTTGATCATTTTATTTTTTACAGGATTTTTCTTGATAGCAATGTATGTCGATAGGCGTGCAATACTTGTTTCAAGTATTTCATATGCTATTTACGCTATTGTTGAATTAGCAAGAAACAATCAGATTCATATTGAAAATATGACGTTAGTAATTTTTATTGGTTTTGGGGTTTTTATTATCATATTTGGTGTTTATTGGTACAAAATACGCGCAGCAATCTTTGGTAAATTTAATAATGCTAAATTGTCGAAATATGTACCTGTAATCATTAGATAGATGGATAAAATAAGTTTACACAAGGCAATTAGCACGGCACTTCAAATATTGAGCCAGAACGCAATTAATGCGGCTAATCAGGCACATGATACGGCAACTAATAAAGAAAGTGTCGCCGAGAATAAATATGATACGTTTGGGTTAGAAGCATCCTATTTAGCACATGGTCAGGCAAAACGTGTTGAAGAATGTAGACATGATCTGGAATTATTCTCGGCAATTAATGTGACTGATTTCAATCAGCAAGATGCGATTAATTTAGGGGCACTCGTTCAGGTTGACTCTGATAAATGCTCTAAGCAATATTTATTTCTTAGCCCTTCTGCTGGGGGAGTAGGACTTAGGGTTGATAACAGAGAAATAACGCTTATTACACCTTCATCGCCATTAGGTAAAGCTCTTTTGGGTTGTTATGTTGGCGATGAAATATTAGTGCAAGGTACTTGTTACGAAGTAATAAGCGTCATTTAGCTCAACTACTAAATATTGGTTCAAGCCTCTCAAGATCATTGATTACCTGCCATTCACCACCACCAGACTCTACTTTATTACGCCAGTCTTCTAATCGATCTAGGTACTCAACAGGGTCTATATTGTCACTACGTAGTTTGGTTACATTGATAGCAATAACACGATAGCCTTCAAGATTAAGAGGGATGTCTCGGTTATAACCAGTTTGAATTTCTTCTTTAAGATCTGAAAATATGAGGATTGTTTTTATGCCTGATTTTGCCTCATTCATGTACTCAACAGCTTGTAACATGCCACCGGTAATATCGGTGTAAGCACTGGGCCTAACTTCATCAATAAATTTGTTAATACCTTCTCTAAATAAACGCTTTTGTTGATTAGCCATACTAGGTCGATCTTCAAAAGTTTGTTTTTGAACAATGTCTTTTTCACTAAAACTACCGGTATCGACACGCGCCACTACAAAGGTGTCACCAGGATTCAGTTTAGCAAGCGTAAAATTAATAATCCGTTGCGCTTGTGCAAGTTCTCTGGTGTAGGTGCCAGATGTATCCACTAACATATAAACCCCTTTTGAATAGGAGGCCTGTTCTGAGCAGCCCAGTAACAGTAATGCAATCGTTAATGATAATAATCTTGAGATTAATTTGATCATAATGTTAGTCCTTTAAAGATCATTATGGGATGTTGATTCGGGGCTTAGTGGGCCAAGTTTATCTTGTTTATGTTTAATCATCGTTTCTACCCAGAGAGGCGCGAAGATAATAAAATCATAAAATTGGATTAGAGCATTACCCATAAAGCGAACAATATCGCCACTAAGACGTAATGCCCACTCGATAGTTTGAAGTACGCCAACTGTAATAACGCCTAGTACGGTTCGCATTGAATGTATAAATGATTCTAGTGGGATGGCAACAAACATAAGTGCGAATGGTAGAATAAATCCCATACCCATTTGAGCAGCAGTGGTAATCCAAAGATAAGAGCTTTGAGCAACAATACTGGCATTATCTCCACGCAGGATGGCACGTGTTGCAGCATCTTCTTCCATTAATAATTCACGCATGAAGGCAAGGCTAGCTTCGATACAGGCAAGAAAGGTGAGGATAGTAATAAATACTGCCGCCATACGAATACGAACTTTGTCATTTAATGCGCCAATGATTGGGAATAGGCGGGTAATCCGCATTGTTTCCATGAAGAATAAACCCATCGCAATTTCAAGCAGAATAATAACTAGGGCGGCAACTGTATTGATTTGAAAGCCAGCAATGTGACTTGTGCCTCCGACCATTTCAGATAAAGGCCGAGCAATTAAATGGAAGTTAATAACAGCGCCACCAACAGCAATTGCAAGGACAATGCCAGAGATAAAAAATTGCGTCATTGATGAAGAGGATAGCATTTGTTGTGAACGATCAGTTCGCTTCAGAATACCTTCGTATTCGTTCATGTGCCGGTCAATACTGATACTGCGAGCGAATAAATTACTAACATGTTTCTCTACTTGGTTAAGAAGGCTGAGCACTTTACGCCAATGAGGCATCATATTTTTTAAGTAATTGTGTCGAGACTGATTAGATATACGATATTCATCTAATGTTTTTTCATTTGCTTTAACTAATGAACCATGAATATCTTCAAGGATATCAGCTACCACTGGATCGCCTTTAGAGGGGATTTTTGCCACAGCCTCAACTGCTTTTACCCAACCTGGCGGGTTAGGTGGAACCTCAATGCTATTCTTATAGTCTTCATCGATATGGCTAATTTCATCACTTAATATGCGATGTATCGCTGGGTACTCAGAAAGATCACGTCGTACAGATGCTTCAATACGATCAAACTCACGTTCAATAATTCGTTCGCTAGCTTCACGACCTTGTGCTAATAGCACTTCTTTATTGCGGTCTTGTAATCGTTTTTCAGTATGCTTTATAGCGTGCGCAGAAAGTCGCATGGCATTATGAAGCACTCGAGATAGAGCGCGAATACTGTAATGAGCTGGTGTCCTAGCTAAATATAAAGACACAACAATAGCGAGCAGCCAAATGAGTCCAGAAAAAAATGGACTTGGTACAATCATAAAAATATCAGATGACATACAGACCTCCTCGTCAACACACTATTGTGTTCTGTCTTGATGTTGAGAGAAGTATGTGGAGTCTGTATAAACTAAACTGTCTAATAGGTCACAGTTTATCTGGGGCTAGTTCACGAAATAGAATATTTTTTTATTGTTAAGATTACCTTTGCCAGCGGATCTCTATAGCAGTGATAGGTCCGATCATGGTTTTATTAAAACTACGGGGCATTATTGATTTGTTATTCGTGATAGGAATTCTTCCACCCATTAATTCGGCTTTGTATTGAGGGTAAAGAGGGCGTTGCTTTGGGTTGGCGTAGCCTTCTGGATAAATAGGTTGAGATGTTTCTAAGTTGTACTTATCGGTTGCGCCAACGGTATGTAAAAGTTCATGCGCAATAACAACATTATTAGATTGATTGTATTGGCGATTGGAAAAGGCATGGACAACACCAATTAACCCTTTTGCCAAGCCAATGGAATGGGGGACACGTTCAATATAATTTGGATCATAGTAAACCACAAACATTTGAATATCAGGCTCAGGCCCGGGATCAGTATTATGAGTCCAACTCCAAAAACGTAATTTCATACTCCACCACATAACTTGCAGAACATTACCTCCAATGGGTGGTAGGGGGGGCTTTGATTTAACTTGTGGTGACAGGGAAAGAATAAATGGTTCAGTTGTTACGTGGGTATATTGGGCGGCTTGCTGCGTCATATATCTATCGATGCTGGAAAAATGCGAGTCAGTTAGGTGGTTAATATAATTTTGGGTCGCTTGTGTTCCATCGCCATTAATAGGGTAGACATAAACATAAAGTGGTTTATCCCAGCTAGTGACACGTTCTTTGGTGAGATAAGCCGATACAGAAACAAACAGTAGTATTATTAAAGCAAATAAAATACGAACTTGTTTGAACATTTCATTCCTTCATTAAGGTGGTTTGCATTTCGGCAGTCGATACCGGTAATTGTAAGATAGCATGAAGTGGGAATAATTCTTCTAATTTTGATGCAAATTGTCGCTCTTCTTTACTAACAAGAATAATAACCTTGGTGTTAAGCGAATATTTTGGCAGGCTGTGTAACATAACATCCAAGTTACTAATATTAACGCCAGCATAGTTATTACCATAGCCATAGAAGAACTCGGCAACAATAAAATCAGGTTTCTGTTTAAGACTATTAATTGTTTTGCGTAAAGAATTAAAACGTGTTTCGGCTAAATTCATTGAGGCATAAAGCGCTGAGAAATCAGGATGCATTGAGGATTCAATAATTGAGAAAATCTTCTTTGGCATAATGAGTTTTAAAGAGTCATTAGTTTGACAACTAGCATAAACAATTAATTAGTGAAGCGACTAGCTAGTTTATCTTTAAGCATTGCATGCATATGGCGTAAAAGTGTTTCCGTTGTGTCCCAATCGATACAGGCATCAGTCACTGACACGCCGTATTTAAGTTGTGATAGGTCTTCAGGGATAGATTGATTGCCCCAGCCAAGGTTTGATTCCAGCATGAAGCCAATAATAGACTGGTTGCCAGCATTGATCTGTTCAATACAATTTTCTATTACTTTTGACTGATTAGCTGGGTCCTTGCTTGAGTTACCATGGCTGCAATCAACTGTAATATTAAGTGGTAGCTTGGCGTTAACGAGTGCTTTCTCACATTCAGCAATATGCGTAGCATCGTAATTGGGCTTACCACCACCACCGCGTAATACAACATGTCCATAGCGGTTACCACGTGTTTTGACGACAGTGCATTGACCTTGTTGATTAATACCAAGAAAGTTATGTGGCTGTGAAACAGAGTGCAGAGCATTAATTGCTACATCAAGACTACCATCAGTGCCATTTTTGAAACCAACGGGTGTTGAAAGTCCGCTCGCCATTTCACGATGCGTTTGTGATTCAGTAGTGCGCGCGCCAATTGCTGACCAAGTAATAAGATCAGAAAGGTATTGGGGTGTAATTGGGTCAAGTGCTTCTGTTGCAGTGGGAATACCCATTTCCGCTAATGTCAGTAATAGTTCACGCGCCTTGTACAAGCCTTTTTCAATATGAAAAGAATCATCCATGTGTGGATCGTTAATTAAACCTTTCCAGCCAACCGTAGTGCGTGGTTTTTCAAAGTAAACACGCATAATGATGTAGAGGCTTTCACTGACTTCAGCGGCGAGTTTCTGTAATTTTTCAGCGTAAACCAGCGCAGCATCAGGATCGTGGATTGAGCAGGGTCCAATCACAACGAACAAGCGTTGATCATCATGATCCAGTATTTGCTGAATGGTCTCACGCCCGGCTAATACGGTTTGTTCTGCTACTTCACTTAACGGTAACGCTTGTTTGACGACAGCGGGTGTCGGAAGTAGATCCTGAGATAGGACATTGATGTTATTTAATTGTTGGTCGCTCATACCCTGAAACTCAATTACGCTTATATTGGTGGCAAACGCCATAAAAGCGCGCATTTTACCTTATTTCTATTGGCTTTGCGCGGATAAATAATGTTTGGATATTTTAGATAAATTAGTGGCTGTGTGGAATGTGGGGTGTATCTAATTCACTCTGGCGAGCTTGATCAGCGCGTTCCAGAGCTGTTTTTATGCCGGGGTGGGCAAGCATGGCTTTCGTTAGATCGTGGCGCTTAAGGCGATACAGGGTGGTCGGCGTGAGGGTAGTGATAGTGGCGACACGTGGTGCATCGTGAAGTAATGCCATTTCGCCAAAGAAATCGCCAGCTGAGAGAATCGCGAGTGGCTGTCCAGTATCATCCCTGCTTACTTGGACCTGCCCTCTTGCAAGCAAATATAAGCTATCACCGTGGCTGTTTTGCTTAATGACCACTTCTTGGGCAGGAAGACTGATAGCCTCCATATGGGATGCGACCTGATTAAACTCTTGTCTACTCAGGGTCTTACAGAAGGGAACTTTACAGAGCAATTCTTCAGGCGTCAGTATAAGACTAGTAGTATCTTGAATACTTAATTTCCATAAGTGTTGTTCACGTTTTTCTAGCATAGTATGAGCAACAGCAGATGGCAGTTCACCGTGTCGTTGACGAAGTTTAATAGACTGCATTTCAGCAAGCAAAATAAGGCGTTGGCCATGGCGTTCTTGCATAGTCGTAACGAATTCGGGGTAAAGCTCGTTCATCTGTTTAATATTAGATTGAGCATAGTCACGCCAGCGTTGATATTGATGAGTGACAGATTTTAGCTTTTGCTGTGGTGTCGTTTCGTTATCCTTAACTACGTTGAGATACTGTAGAACATCATCAGACGCCTGCACATGTGCCCATGAAATCTCATATTCATGGGCAATTAAACGTAGTCGTAATTTTTCAGCAATCCGATTTAACCATGGAAGAGTAGCAAGCACACGGATTAACAGTTTAAAAGCTCGTCTTCTAGGTAATCGATTTTGTTCAACGGTATGATACCTTCCCTGATAACGAATGGTTTCGATTTGAATTGATAAGAGTGGCAGCATGTCACGTAAAGCCGACTCACTAAGATGTCCATTATTATAAAGTTCAATATAGTGACTTTTTTCCATAGCAAAACAACGTAAAGAAATTAGATTAATTTCATCTTGTTCACTGAGATATTTATTTCGTAATGCAGCAAGATGATGTTCTGCATGTTTGAGTAATTCTTCACATTGTTGCTCTAAACGCACAATAATAGCTGGGTTAAATTGGTCTGATTTTTTTAACTCAGGCAGGCGTGTTAGAGCATGTCGGGTTGCAGAAACATTACCGATGGCCTGAGCCACTTGATCGGCAAGAGGTGGTTTGTCTAAACCTAGTTTATGGACTAGCCATTCCATGCTCAGACCCTGCACAAGTAATGTAAACAGAACAACACCCATGACTACTGCTACAAAAATATCAAAGTATGCAAAATCAGGTAGGCTTAGCACAATGGCTAGAGCAATAGCACCACGTAAGCCGCCCCAAACCATGACGGTTTGATAGGCACGATTAGTAGTTTGGCTACGAGGTAAACGATTGACGAGGGGAATAAGACTAAAGACAACAATTAGCCGTGATAGTAACATCGCAAATAATACCCATAATAGAATGTCAACACTTTCGATGATGGCGGTAAATTCAACGCGCATACCTACCATTAAAAAAATCAAAGCCGTCGCCACAAACCCCATGTATTCCCAAAAATGATGGACATATGTTCTTACAGAGGGAGATACTTTAAATTTACCCCAACTACCAAGCATCAAACCAGCCGCAACCGTTGCCACAACTCCACTGACATGTAGCCATTCTTCAGCGACTAAAAAGGAGGCATAAGCGAGAATAGTAGTAAGTGTAATTTCTATAGAAGGATCGCTATGTACAGTACCTAACACTAGTCCTGTTATCCAGCCCATGACAAAGCCAACAAATAAGCCGCCGATGAAAACAATAAAGAAGTCACTTGTACCAGATAGTATATGGCCGCTAGTAACATCACTATTCGCAATAGCAATAAAAAGTAGAATTTTTGCTAACACAATAGCCGTTGCATCATTAAATAAACTTTCACCCTCTACTAATATAGTTAAACGTTCTGGTGCACCAAGTCGTTTAAATAAAGCAATAACTGCAACAGGATCGGTTGCGCTGAGTATTGCACCGAGTAATAGAGAAAACATTAATGGAATGGATGTAGCGAGGTGAACGATACCGCCAATGATAGCCGTTGATAATAATAGCCCAGGTACAGCTAACACTAAAACCGGTAATAAATTATGCCAAAGTTGCCGAGCATCAAGGTTATAAGCGGATTCAAATATGAGTGTTGGTAAAAACACATAGAGAATTAGATCAGGCGATAAGCCAATGCCGTGTAGGCTATTAAAGATATTAGGGTAATATTCGACTAAAGATGAAACAATAATTCCGACGATAACAAGTAGAACACTAAAAGGTAAATGAATACGCTTGCTCATTGCTAAAGTAATAGCAGCTATTAATAAGAGGATAATAGTGCCAGCTACATTGTCAGCAAGAAGAGAAGAGTGTTCCATATCGTCAGTTGATAACTTCCTAGATGGATAATGATTAAGACTAGCATTGTTTAGATATTTTCTAAATCAACTAAGCCATTTATTTATCGGGGGTGTTAGTAAAAAAAAGGGCTTCCAAGTGGAAACCCTTTATATTTTATTATGTATTAGAGATTAGTTGCGATATAAACCACGTTCACTAGCACGCTCTTCTTGTTTCACTTGTGTGAGTACAAGTTTAAGTGCCTCTAAATAAGGAACGGTACCATTGTTACGGATAATATCTCGTCCTTCACGGCTGTGCGCATATTTAATAAATTCCTTAACCTCGGTATATTTTTTACCTCGACTATTCATTGCTAAATAGAGTGGGCGATAGAGGCCGTATTCACCTTTGCGAATATTGTCATAACTAGGTTCCTTGCCATCTAATTTTAGATTTTTTACTTCACGTTTACGAGCTGAACTAATGCCTGTGACGCCAATTGCATTAATGTCTTTTACAACGGCTTTTTCTAATGGACCAGAAGATTTAACAAATTCAGTTGCTTTAAATTTCTGGTTGTAATTAGCAAACACAAGTTTTCGTAAGGCACGGCCAACACCCGATATTTTACCTTTACGTGCTATTAAGCGTATGGGAGCATCTTTACCACCAAGTTGTTTCCAGTTAGTAATTTTACCAAGGTAAAGTCCTCGAATTTGATCAAGGCTGATATTTTCAACAGGATTGTCTGGGTGAACAATAACAACAAGAGCATCCCAGGCAACTGGTTCAAGAATGGCACGACTTTCTTCAGGAGCGCTGCCAATTTTGTAGCGACAGGATCCTCCCATATCAGCATTGTTAGCAACAACTTCACGGATTCCCCGTGTTGCACCACCACCTTGAATATCGATGGTAACCCCGGTTTTTTTTTGGTAAGCCGCAGCAAGTTCTTTCATAAATGCTTTTTTGGAAATACCACAGCCAACCCATTTTAGTGTAACTGGTTCTTGTGCGATGGCTTGCTCCATATTGAGCAATAAAGCGATGGATAAAAATGCAATCAATGACTTCATATTTCACCTCCTTCCCATTAAGTAGAATATTGTTATTGTTGTTTTTCGAGTCGAGTATAGAGCAAAATGCTTTAATTGGAACTAAATAAACTATAAACCAGTTATTAGGGCAATAGACCTGTTTTTTAAATTAGAACAGGTATAAGGGAGCTATTATCTGTAGTGCGACTGGGAACAATATTGCCAATATGACGTTGAATCTGAAAAAAGTGGGTTTGAAGAAGGGGGGGGTAGGATCATTGACTTAAACTTCAATGCTGCAAACAAATTAAGCTGTTTTTTTATTACTTAAAAGGTTTATCGTTGACGTAGTGGCACATCAATCCAGAAGGTACTGCCTTTTGATTCGACACTGGTGAAACCAATATCGCCACCCATTAATGAGATGAGTTTTTTACATAAAGATAGACCAATACCTGAGCCTTCAATGGCATGTACATTCTTAGCACGAGTAAAAGGATCAAAAATAGTGTCATAGAGATTATTAGGAATTCCTTGACCTGTATCTTTAACAGATATTCGTAAAAAATTATCACTTATTTTTTTAGCTTCAATATCAATAGTGCCATTATCTGAATTATATTTTATTGCATTACTAATTAGATTAATAAGAACCTGTGTTAATGATTGTTCATCCGTATGCAGTATAGGTGCATCATCATCAGAAATATGATTAGTTAAAGTAATAGACTTTGTAGAAAGTATTGGATTTATGATAGTCAGTACATGTCGAAGAATTTTACTAAGATCAAGTTCATCTATATTAAGTTCAATTTGCCCTGATTCGATTTGTGATAAATCCAGAGTTTGATTAATAAGTGATAGCAGGTGTTTACCAGCATCTTCAATGTGCTTGATATTGCTTATTTGTAATTCAGTAAGATTACTTGCATCACCCATAGTGAGAATTTGTGAGAAACCAATAATAGCATTTAAGGGTGTGCGTAACTCATGGCTCATTTGTGATAAGAAGTTTGTTTTGGCATTATTTGCCATGTCAGCTTCTTGTTTTGCTATTTTCAGTTCTTCGGTCCGTTTTAATACACGGTATTCTAATGATTGATTGAGTGAAACAATGTTGTTTTCATATTCTTTGCGATCTGTAATATCTCTACCTTCTGGGATAATAATTGCGATTTTTCCAGAGCTATCTTTGACTGGTTTGAAAGTGTAATCAAAAGTGTATTTTATGTGGCAATGCTCAATCGCTAGTTCTTTGCGAATAGTATTGCCTTTTATAGCAGCCATTATTGCATCAGCAACGGAATCCTTATCTTCCCACCAAGGAGCTTGAGCAAAAGAAGTACCTATTAATTCTTCTTCAGTATTATTAAAAAACGATAAAGCAGTTTTATTAATATCTTGAATAATGCCATCTTGGTCAAGGATGTACAGGAATTGAAATGATTGTTCAAAAATAGCACGGAAACGCCTTTCTGTTTCAAGCTTGCTTCGTAGGAGAATTTGATTAAGTTGGAAGCGTTTAAGTGTTTTAATCAGGTTAGCTGGATCAAGTGGTTTATATAGGAAATCATCAGCGCCACAACGAATGGCAGTAATCGCATATTCAACATCACGGTATGCAGTCATCATAATACAGGTAATGCTAGGAGTGTCTTCTCGTAGCGAGGCAATCAGATCTAAGCCACTTTCAGCTCCTAACTTAATGTCGAGTAAAGCAATATCAGGATGAAATGCACGAGCTTTATTTGTTGCAGATGAAATATCATGTGCTGTTTCTACAACATAATCATCACACTCGATCTCAAGTACATCTTGTAATGATTCAACTATATCGCGATCGTCATCAACAATTAGTAACCGTAAGCGTTCATCAGGTTTTATATCGTTAGATGATACAGTGTTAACGTAGCTCATATTGTTTCCGTTATAAATACTTTATGTTTAATTGGATTGGTTGTTAGGTTTAGCGTTGTTAAGTGGTTCGCAGTGAAGTAATGCGAGCTGCTCTATTGCGCTAATTATAGATTCAGGATCAAATGGTTTAAATAAACACCCAGTGATATTTATCTCATGAAATGGATCATTATTATTTGATAATGGTCGTTCAGGGGCAATGATGACTGTGGGCATAGCAGTTGATTGTTTTTCAAGATTCAAGTAAACACCCAGAGCGCAAACTATGGGTTTTCCCATATCTAGAATGAGTGCATCAAATGTACCTTCGCTACAGGCAGTGATTGCTTCTTCTCCAGTATGTGAAATATGTGAGCGTAATTTCTTGCTACGAAGAGCATTGCTTATTTGTGAAGCAAGATTGGTTTTATTATCTGCAATAAGGATTAGATTTTTTTCATCAGGACTAGAAATCCCTGCCATTTGAGACTCAGGATTATCTAGTTTCTGAAATACTGCAATATTAGTATCACTGCCAAACATTTCCGTAACGAGTTGCTCAATTCTATATCCCGTCATCATGATCATTGTAATATCAGGATCTTGATTATGAAATTGATAAAATAAATCAAAGCCATTCATATCAGGTAGACGAATATCAAGAAAGCAGACGTCAAAATTATGTGCGTTAAAAGTAGTAATGGCGGTTTCACCGCGATATACAACTTTAACAAAATGACCAATATCACTAAGCATATCAGCCATGCTATCAGCTAGATCGCGATTATCATCAACAATAAGAATGCGTAGTAATGGCTGCTCAGTCATTGGCATTATCAGCTTGTTGTTTGGGAATCTTAAAAGTGACGGTAGTGCCTAAATCAAGGGTAGAAGAGATATTGATCTCTCCATTATGTTGCTGAATTATTTTTTGCACAGAAGGCATACCTAAACCAACACCAAATCCTTTGGTGCTGAATAAAGGTATAAATATTTTTTCAGCGACATCTTTTGCCATACCACAGCCATTATCAGTGACAATAAGATAAGCAAAATCATTATCTTGTTTGGTTTCTAGAACCAGATTAGAGTTAGGTTCATATAAGTCAATTTCATACTCTTTGAGCATAGCATGGCAGCCATTATCTACCACGTTAATAATAGCTCTTCTCATTCGGTTTGTATCGATTTCGATATAAATGTCTTTGTCTGATAACTTAACTGTCACAGTTATATTAGTATTTAGTTCAAGCTCGTTAATTAAATGTTTTAGCCAGGAGTTAAATTCAATATTTGAAAATTCAAGTTGTTTTATTCGGGTGAAATCAAGTAGTTCATCAACGATATGATCACAGCGTTGTACATTCCTGTCTATTCTATCCATAACAGAAAGCAATTTATCATCAGCCTCTGGAATTCTCTTACGTAGTACATACAGCGAGGGTCTAATGGCGCCCAAAGGGTTGCGTAATTCATGGCTAACGGTTGCTGTAAGTTGTCCTAGAACAGCAAGGCGTTCACTTTGAACAAGTTCTTTTTGGGTTTGTTCTAGTTCTTGTGTGCGCTCAGTAATTAAATTTTCTAAGTTAAGCTGATATTTCTCAAGGGCAATTTTATCTTCAAATAATTGCTTATCTACATTTTGAATTGTTCTAGCTAGTTGTCCAAATTCATCATGTTGTTTTGATAATTTAGAGAAGTTAATTTTATTGCTACCTATATTTTTTAGCTGTTGGATAATTGATCTTAAAGGGGTATTAATAAAACGTGCGAGTAAACTTGTAACTAATATAATGGCAAGAAAAATAAAAATTGTTAGGTAAATGGATTCAGTAAATAATTGCTCTAGGCGTAACAGCATTGGCTCTGCATCATAACTGACAATAAGTTCTCCAATTTTTTCGCCGCTGTAAGTAACGGGTATGTTTTTTACAAAAATATGGTTATTGTGAGTTGTTAGCGTATGATTTTTGTATCCATACTTTTCAAGGTGGTTATGATATGAGCTAAGCAGAGGGTGGTTCTTCGGATCTGTATGACCTAGGATTTTATTGTCATTATCAATAATGACAATTTCTTGAATATAAAACAATCTACCAAGGTTGGATTGCTGTTGACTATTCTTTTTGTAGACTTGGTCTAGGTTGTTCCAGAGAGGATAGTATTTGTTGTAACGGACATCTTCGGCTAATAATAAAGCTAATGTATCGGCAAGCTGTTGTGATTGTCGTTGCATGATTTCACGTAATTCATTTTTGTTATTGTAATAATCAATGCTGGTATAACTTAACGAAAAAAGCATACCTGAAGCCAATAATAAAGCGCCAACCTTGCGATGAAATGAAGCTAGTATCCATTTAATCATAGTTGTTCATCCATGAAGTTAAGATTTATTTTTTACTAAGTTTACGTTGCATGTCAGCAATAGGCTTATAAAAATCATTATTTTTAATTACAAAACCATTCATGCTGAACGTATTTAGAATATTTTTCCCGACCACAGTTTTATTCATGTTGATTAAGGCGTCTTGTAATTTCTGCAGGGTTTGTTTATTTGTTGCATTACCCGTGACAATAGGTGTAAACGGAAAAGGCCCAAGGCGTTGTACTTCCCGTAGCGCAGCTTCTGCATTCGGATGTTTCTTTATATATTGTAGCCAAACATATTCATCGATGGCAGCGATATCGGCAAGGCCATTTAATAGTGCGGCAATACTTTTTTCGTGATTACCTGCATGTAGCGCAATGCGAAAATGGTTTTTTATATCTAATCCCTGTTGCATAAGGAAGTAGGCAGGTGCGAGATAACCAGAGTTAGATCGTGGGTCAGAATAAACAAAAACCTGATCTTTAAAATTAGCGAGGCTTGCGCCTGTTTTATTTTTAGATGTTAAAATTATACTGTGGTAGGTTGGTTTGCCATTAAATAACGGTACAGAAATTAATTGTTGTCCATCATTTTGGTGATCCTCAACATAAGGGGCACCGCAGTTCCAGCCAAAAGAATCGGGTTTTTTACGAAGTCGTGATGATAGCTCATTGTAGCTATCAACAAATACTGGTTTTAGGTCAATATTAGTTTGTTGGCTGAGATAATTTACAAAGTCAGAAATACTTTTGGCACTACCACTATTTATGACGACACCTGTTACTACAAATTCTCGGGAGTCAGCTTGAACAGTCGAAAAACTTATAAGAAGTGTGAGACTAACAAGAATGCCCCGAATCATGCGCCCCCCCTATATAGTGGGTAAAATATGGTTTTTATTAGATTACATACATATATAGATAGATTGACGACATAGTCAAGCATAATATCTACAAGGTATTAACCCCGTACGTATCATCATGAATGAGGTAGAATGAATCATAAATATTTAGATAATAATTATGAAATGAACTTCAGCAGATACGTACAAGAAACGGATGATTATGCTTTGCTAGATTTTGGTGCAGGGCGTAAATTGGAACGCTTTGGTGAATACACTATAGAGCGGCCGGCACCACATGCAAATAACAAGCCCCAGCTCGATAATTGGCAGCCTGACTGGGTTTATAGTGGCTTAAGAGTGGCAGATGGAGAGTGGTTACCACAGCAAAATAATTTACCAACAGATTGGCGGGTAGCAATAGCGGGGCAAATGATGCACTGTCATTTGGGTAAAGGCGGGCAGATAGGTATATATCCTGAGCATGTTACTTGTTGGCGCTGGATCCACGAGCGCCTGGATGGATGTGATTTTATTACTGATTTGAAGGTGCTTAATTTATTTGCTGGCACGGGTGGTGCAACACAAGCGGCTGTTTTAGCGGGAGCACAAGTAACACATGTTGACGCACAAACCTCTCAGTTAGAGTTAGCGCGTCTAAATGTTGGGGATAAAGGTGCCCGCTTTATAAAAGAAAATGTCATGTCTTATGTTGAGCGCATGCTCCGTAATGGAGAGCGTTACCATATGGTGATCATGGATCCTCCTAGTTTTGGTCGGGCAGCAAAAGGTAAAGTATGGGATATACGCTGTGACTTAGATCCATTGATAAAATATTTACCAAGATTAGTCACAGATGATTGTCGTGGTATCTGGGTGTCATTGCATACTCAAGATATGAGTGCAGAGGGAATTGCCGATCTTATTAATCAAGTACAGCCGGGTATTGCGCATCCATTTAATCTTGGTGTGCAAACAGAGCAAGGCAAAGTATTAGAGTCAGGTGTTGCAGCAACTTGGCAAGGCAATACTGAAATTGATCTGAGTGAAAAATATACTGCTTCGTAACCCTGCTATAAATATCACAACGTCAATCGCCTATCATCGCTATTAATTACTGAAGGACTAGGGTCAATGCACTGCGTCCACGTGCTATGGATAACCGTATTCCACGCTGATTCGCTTCCGAAATTTTCTTTGCTTCAGTCGTATTATGTACTGTTTTATTATTTATTTTAGTAATAATGTCGCCTTTGCGTAAACCTGCGGCTGCGGCAGGACTGTGTTTTTGAACATGTGAAATGACAATACCTTCAATTTTTCCAAAGGCAGGGTTATCTTCAATAATATTTGAAAACTCTGCACCACTAAGGCGTTTATGTATTTTCCTAGCATCAATTTTGACCTGTTTTGATCTGGAAATCTGCGCAGTAATAATAAATTTCCTTCCATGACGTAGTACATCAAGATCTACTTTGGTTCCTAGTCGTAGTAAGCCAATGGTATTGTGCAAGTCATCGGCTTTATTAACGGGGCGTTGATTCACTCTTTGTATAACATCACCGACCAGAAGCCCAGCTTTATCCGCTGGTGAGTTAGGAATTACTTTTACAACGACCGCGCCGTGTGTATTCGGATCGAGGTTAAAGGCTTTTGCTAATTCCTGAGTAAGATCTTGTGCTTGTGCACCAAGCCGTCCACGTTGGATACTGCCATTTTCAATCAGCTGCGCCATGATTTCGCGCGCCATATTAATAGGAATAGCGAAGCCAATGCCTATGTTGCCGCCACTACGAGAATAAATTGCATTGTTAATACCGATAAGGTGGCCACGTAAATCAATCAAAGCCCCCCCCGAGTTACCTTGGTTAATAGAGGCATCTGTCTGGATATAATCTTCAAATCGGCCGATGCCAAGGCCGCTGCGGTCAAGCGCACTGATAATCCCAGATGTGACGGTTTGCCCAAGCCCAAAAGGATTACCAATCGCCACCACGAAATCACCGACACGGAGTTTTTCTGAATCAGCGAAAGGCAGGGCGGTTAAATGGTCGGGTTCAATTTTTAACACGGCAATATCGGTATCAGGATCTGTGCCGATTAATTTTGCATCAAATTTTCGACCGTCTTGTAGGCTCACCGTAATAATATCGGCACCTTTAATAACGTGATTATTAGTTAGAATGTAACCGCGTTTGGCGTCAACAATGACACCAGAACCTAGCCCTTGTGTTTCGCGCTTACGTTGAGGCTGTAGATTAAAAAAATGCTTAAAAAAGGGGTCGTCCAATAGTGTATTTCGTTGAGTTTGCACGGTGGCACGGGTCAGGATATTAACTACGGCAGGTGTGCTACGTTCTAGAATAGGCGCAAGAGTGGGTAATTGCTGCCCATTGGCTGCAAAAGGTAAACCGGCATTTACTGGTAATGATAATAAAGTGAGTAGCGAAAAAATGAACCAGCGACGAAATGTTTGCATGGGGTTACCCTTAAAATTTATATACTGTCTAGAATAAATGATTTTACAGTAGCTTTCATAAAGATGGCGTAGCATTTTCATGCTACGCCATAAATAGCCAGACTCTGGCTGAGTATTAGTGATTGACGGTAATTCGCCGTGATAGCTCAGTAGCCTTTTTGGGAATTGTGATTTCCAGTACGCCATGATTGCTTTTGGCTGAAATAGACTCAGAATCAGCACTGTCTGGTAAATTAAAGCGTCTCAGAAACGTGCCACGGCTGCGTTCAATACGTTTGTAGCCATCACGTTCTTCCTTTTTCTCAGATTCACGCTCGCCGCTGATAGTCAGCATGCCATTTTCCATATGAACCTCAATTTCTTCAGGATCAACGCCAGGTAAGTCAGCGTGAATCAGGAACTGTGATTCTTCCTCCTTCACATCTACCGCTGGACTCCAATCACTGGCATTAATGGCATCGTCATCGTTTTGAGCGGCGATGGGCTCAAACATATGGCTTAGCTCACGTTGTAGACGAGTTAGGTTTTCCCATGGTTGATAACGCATTAGTGTCATGATTATTCTCCTTTGTTCATTACAAATAATATGGTTTTACGATATTTTAAGCGGCTGTTATAGCTGTCTCATGATTAAGAAATGGGTCTGGTGAACCCGTTTTCAAGGCGTTTTTTGAATATTTTTGAGATTGACAATATTAAACTCACATTCGTATATGACTTGTTTCACAAAATGGTCATAAAGTGGTTGACCGCCCCCTATATAGTGTTTACATTACAGTCTTACCACAACATATAGTGCTCGTATCCCCTAGGGGGTATATGGCTTAAAAGCCGCTAAAAAGCGGTAAAAACAATAAAATAATGCAAAAACACAGCGGAGTGACACCATCAATGACTGCGAACAGCGCGCATCTTAAAGCCGTGGCAACTAGCGTAGGACAAATACCTTTGCAAGCGGCCTCGGAAGATATCTGGGACAAGAAATACCGCCTAAAAACCAAGGACGAAGAGGCTATCGATGCAGATATCGATGCGACCTATCAACGCGTAGCAAGAGCGATCGCTGATGTAGAAAGTGAAGATAAGCGAGAAGAGTTCTTTGAACGTTTTGTTTGGGCACTTCGTCACGGTGCTATTCCTGCTGGTCGAATTATCTCTAATGCTGGCGCACAGGCGTATAAGCCAGCGACTTCAACGATTAACTGTACTGTTTCAGGCACTATCGAAGATTCCATGAATGGTATCCTTGAAAAAGTCCATGAAGCCGGTTTAACGCTGAAAGCGGGTTGTGGTATCGGTTACGAATTCTCAACACTACGTCCTAAAGGCGCTTATGTGTCGGGCGCGGGTGCTTACACATCGGGTCCACTGTCATTCATGGATATCTACGACAAGATGTGTTTCACCGTTTCATCTGCTGGCGGTCGTCGCGGCGCACAAATGGCCACTTTTGATGTAGGTCACCCTGATGCACTCGATTTTGTAAAAGCTAAACGAGAAGATGGTCGTTTACGCCAGTTTAATCTCTCTTTGTTAGTCACTGAAGATTTCATGGAAGCGGTGAAAGCCGATCAAGATTGGCCATTGGCATTCCCTATTACTGAAGAAGAAGCCAAAGCTGACGGTATTGACACAAATAACCCAGAACAAGTGATTTGGCGTGAATGGCCAGTGCAGGGTAGTTACCTGACTAATGAAGAAGGTCTGGTTTGCTGCAAGGTTTACAAACGCATGCGTGCACAGCGTATTTGGGATGTAATCATGTCATCCACATACGATTACGCAGAACCTGGCTTCATCCTTATTGATAAAGTAAATGAAATGAATAACAACTGGTTCTGCGAAAATATCCGCGCAACCAATCCTTGTGGTGAACAGCCCTTACCACCATACGGTTCGTGCTTGTTAGGTTCAGTGAACCTAACTAAGTTTGTTCGTGACCCATTTACAGATAAAGCCAGTTTTGATTGGGATGAATACAACGAAGTTGTGAATGTATTCACTCGCATGCTGGATAACGTAGTAGAGATTAATGGTTTGCCTTTAGAAGGACAGCGCGATGCGATTGAAAACAAACGTCGCCATGGTATGGGCTTCTTAGGTCTTGGTTCGACGATCACCATGTTAGGTATGAAGTATGGTAGCGATGAATCGGTAAGTTTCACGGATCGTGTTAGCCGTGAACTTGCGGTAACCGGTTGGAAAGCAGGATTAGATTTATCGAAAGAAAAAGGTCCAGCGCCTATCATGAATGAAGAGTTTGAGGTTACTGCGGCGATGTTACGCCAGCGTCCACAAATGAAACGAGATGGTATTAAACTGGGTGACAAAATTAAAGGTAAGGTTCTGCATGCAAAATACAGTAGCTATATGCAGCGTATTGCAGAACATGAGCCTGAACTAGTTGAACAATTGGCACAGACAGGTGCACGTTTTACACACCACAGTTCAATTGCACCAACGGGTACTATTTCACTGTCATTAGCCAATAATGCCAGTAACGGTATTGAGCCTTCATTTGCGCATCACTACTCACGCAATGTGATTCGTGAAGGTAAAAAGACCAAAGAAAAAGTTAATGTATTTTCGTTTGAATTACTTGCTTATCGTGAATTGATTAATGAAAAGGCAATGCCATATTCAGAGGCTGCAGATGAGCAGTTACCTGAATATTTTATTACCGCAGAAGATATTACACCGAAGCAACATGTCGATATTCAGGCAGCCGCGCAGGTGTGGATTGATTCCTCGATTTCAAAAACAGCCAATGTGCCAACCGATTATCCTTACGAAGATTTTAAGGATATTTACCTATATGCCTACGAAAAAGGCTTAAAAGGGTGTACTACATTCCGCTTTAATCCAGAAGCCTTCCAAGGTGTATTGGTAAAAGAACAAGATCTGGAAAATACAATGTACCGATTCACACTAGATGATGGTTCAGTAGTTGAAGTGAAAGGTAACGAAGAAATTGAGTATGACGGTGAAATGCATACCGCAGCAAACCTTTATGATGCACTCAAAGAAGGCTACTACGGCAAGTTCTAAGCCGAGCTGCGACAAGGAGACTAAACATGGCGATTAAAATTGGAAATAAAATTGTTAGCTACGAAGTGGCTAAGGAAGATGAACCAGAAGTAGCGGTGCCAGAAGTAGCTGTTACCGATGAGGCTTCAGCAACAGCTGAAGTCATTCATATGCATGAAAAGCTTGAACGGCCTGAAATGCTGATTGGTTCTACCTATAAGGTAAAAACACCATTATCAGAACATGCACTGTACGTAACGATTAATGATGTCATCCTTAATGAGGGCACTGAGCATCAGTTACGTCGTCCATTTGAAGTTTTTATTAACTCCAAAAATATGGATCATTTTCAGTGGATTGTTGCATTAACACGAATTATTTCAGCTGTATTCCGCAAGGGTGGCGACGTTACTTTCTTGGTCGACGAATTACGTTCCGTCTTTGATCCTCGCGGTGGTTACTTTAAGAAAGGTGGTAAATACATGCCATCGTTAGTTGCCGAAATTGGTGATGCAATTGAATGCCATCTCCGCATGATCGGTATGCTTAAAGATGAAGGTTTAGATGAGCATCAGAAAAAATTAGTAGAAGAGAAGCGTGCTCAGTTTGAGGCATCAAATGAGATAGTGGATAAAGAAACTAAGAGCGCTGATTTCCCTGCAGGTTCACAGCTTTGTGGTAAGTGTACAACTAAAGCTGTGATTAAGATGGATGGGTGTATGACATGTCTTA